>JBAZUR010000001.1:300000-476097 GCA_041661305.1 Candidatus Paceibacterota bacterium | reverse complement strand
AACTCGACCTCATGAAGTTGGAATTGCTAGTAATCGCGGGTCAGCTATACCGCGGTGAATACGTTCTCAAGTCTTGTACTCACCGCCCGTCAACTCAAGGGAGCCGGGAGTACCCAAAGTATCGCCTAGCGCGGTCCTAAGGTAAGTTCGGTGACAGGGAGTAAGTCGTAACAAGGCACGGCTAGCGGAAGCTGGTCGTGGATCAATTCAAGTGAAAACACGTTGTCTTGCCTAACGGCAGATGATTAAATCGGTCGTTCGTATGTTTACATATGTAGTGAATACTGATGACTATAAACACAGTACATCGCTCGGGAGGAAACCGAGATAAAAGACCTACTTTTGGTTTATCTTTACAGATAAAATGAGAGAGGCTGGATGGAACAAAAGAAAGAATATTTAAGAAGCTTCATTAGTTTCTTAGGAAATTAGCCTTTAGTGAAATAAGTGAATTCTCTCAAAGTAAGTAGAAATGCCCTAAAAAGGGTTTTTTGTGTTGTTACTTTTAGTTACAAAAAAACACCACCTAAGTGGTGTTTTTTTTGCCGAAGATTATTTTGTGTCTTTTAGTATGAAACTATATCGGAGCCCAATTAGCATGACGATGCTTAAGCCTAGAAAGATAAATCGATAGTCAAATACCGAGAGAAAAGCAGAAGCAATCACAGGGGAGATAAGATAAGAGAAAGAACTCATATTTCGAAAGAAGCTGATTATGTGTGCGCCAGAAGCATCAATTTGCTTGAAAAAGTATACCTCAGCCATTGTTTCAATAAAGGTTGCCCCAACGCGAGTTAGAAGTAATGCTCCTGCCCAAACCAGAGCAATTGTCGAGCTGATAAACGATAGAGCTGCTGTAGATATTGTGATAATAAGGAATCCAATAAAGAGCATTTCTTTTTCACCGTATTTTTTATCGGCTAGATTACCAAGAAAGTAAGGGAAGATAATAAATGGCAACAAGGCAATAGGCATAACAATACCTAATATCTGCGACATTGGGATACCAATTTGTGTGTGGAGATAAATAGGGGTATAAATGACCATTACTCCGTAAAAAAACTGAAGTAAAAATTGGACCACAAAAACATTACGAAGATTTTTCTCGCGAAGGATAGTCAGTATTGTTTGAATGAATGAAATACTAGTATACGTATGGTCCGTAAAATTACGTAAATGTTTCCCGATGATGAATAATATAGGCAAAATAAGTATTCCAGATAGAGCATATATTTTTGGATATGAAGCACTAGACATAATGTTTCCAGCAACAAAAGGTCCTATTAAAATTGCGGTACTTACAATAGTTAGGAAAACACCACGAGAGTTCCCAGTTGTTTCGTCATCTGAAAATGATTCCAGAAAAACGGTTAGGGAAAAATACATTATGTTTAAAAATACATGGTGAACAACGAAGAAAAAAACAATAATTCCAGGTGTTGTTATTGTTGAAATAAGAAACAAGGCTACTATTTCGGTGATAGTGGCGGTTACTGCGAGTTTGTAGTTTCCGAATCTTCTTAGAAAAGGAGGCAGGTTAAAAAGTACAATAATACTGGCTAAGGCTGCGACCGTAAAAATTAGACCAACAGATTCTGTTGGAATGAAATTAGAGAGAAAAGAAGATTCGATATAAAGCGTGAGGGAATAGTGAATCGCGTAAAAAAAAGTTGCTAAGTAAATTGCTGTAAGGGTGCTACTTTTATTACTCATTTTTGTTGTTAGATACAGAGAATAACAGGAATGACGATTGGGCGTTTCGCAGTTTTTTGAAGTAGGAATTTAGCAACATTATCTGTGACATTATCCTTAACAAAGTCCACGTTTATTGGATTCATTCCACGGATTGAATCCTCAATCGTTTTCTTGATAACCATTCTAGTACTTCTTAAGAGTTCTTGCGACTCCTTTAGATATACGAATCCACGAGAAATAATATCAGGCGACTTTTTAAGACATCCGCCGGATACATCAATAATGGCAATAATAACGAACATTCCATCCTGAGCTAACATTTGTCGATCGCGAAGAACAACTTCTTGAATGTTTCCAATAGAAAATCCATCAACCATGATGATACCTTTTGGCACATTTTCTTTTAGGGCGACTATCTTTTCTCCTTTATCTTGGATTTCAATTATCATGCCATTATCTGGAATGATAATATTTTCCTCTGGAATTATGCGCTTCGCGATATCGGCGTGCACTCTGTGCATATAGTGATATCCGTGAATAGGAATGAAAAACTTTGGGTTTATTTTTGAGTGAATCCAAGCCAATTCTTCTGCATTAGCATGACCAGATGAGTGAATATCTGAGTTCTTGTAGTGAATGATATGTGCACCTTGGCGGGAGAGATTATCTTTCAGTTTCTGAACATTACGCTCGTTTCCAGGAACTATAGAAGAAGACATGAGAACTGTATCGCGAGAGGTGAGCTTGATGTACTTATGGCTTTTGTTGGCAATACGCATTAGTGCTGCAAATTCCTCACCTTGTGCCCCTGTGACCAAAGCCACTATTTTATCTTCTGGATAATCAGCCATTTGCTCAACTGTAATAATTGCATCCTTGCCAATATTAAGTAGGCCAGCCGCTTTGGTGACCTCAATGTTTGTCTTCATGCTTCTTCCGTCGATAACGATTTTTTTGCCGTATTTTTCAGAAATCTCTAGCATTTTTAGCATTCGCTCAACCTGTGAGGCGAACGTTGAAAGGATTAGGCGCCCCTTAGTTTCTCTAATTACTGTTTCGATGTTCTGATAGACCAATTTTTCAGAAATAGAAAAACCTGGGTTTTCAGAGTTTGTTGAATCACTTAGGAGTAACAGAACTTTTCTGTTTTTGAAAAAACTATAAATTTCTTCTTCGATTTCCGAGACTGCTCCATCAACGTGATCAAGACGAATGTCGCCAGTGTGGACGATGTCACCATACGGTGTCTCTAAGATTATTCCCATTGAATCTGGAATAGCGTGGGTTACTGCAAAAAACGAAACGTTAATGTTTCCAATTTTTACACGCTCGCCACTTTCAACGATACGGAAATCAAGCGCTGGAGCATGAGGAAACTCTTCTTGGCGCTTCTTAATCATAAGCGAGGTGAAGTTTCTAGTGTAAAGAGGTGGGTTGCCAATTTTTTCCATGATATAAGGAATAGCACCAATGTGGTCAAGGTGTCCGTGTGTAATCAAAACAGCTCGAATTCTACCCTTTCTCTCCTCGAGGTATTTGGTGTTTGGAAGGATGTAATCAATACCAGGGGTGTCGTCTTCACTGAACTGAAAACCCATATCAACGACGAAAATATCCTCGCCAATCTCAAAAGCGGTCATGTTTTTTCCTATTTCCTCAACTCCACCTAGTGGAATAATACGGATGCTTTCACCAAGTTCTGGAATTTTATGAACAGTATTATCTCGTGGTGGGTACGAAGTTGGGCGTGGGCCTCTACCACCGCTGTGTTGACGGCGGTGTGTGCTTGTACCACTTCCGCCTTGAGGACGAGCCCCAGTGCGACCACTTTGGGCGCCACTAAAACGAGCAGGAGCTGCTGCGCGCGCTGGAGTACTTCCAGTACTGGTACCACTTTGTAAGTTAGGGAACTTGCGAACAGGGCGTCGTGGGTGCGCTGATGGTTTTGCATTTCCTGTAGGTTTTTCAATTCTTTCTGACATGTTTTTAATTAATTTAATTTTTTATTAGATAATATTTTCTTTGTTGGCAAAAATCTTCCAAACGTTTTCTGTTTCCAAATACCATTTGTGAACTGCGGTGAATCTTTCTGATGGTACTGTTGTTTCTCCAAAATCAACTCCTTTTAAATCTTTTTTGAGAACATAGATAAAGTCGGGGGAGTAAAGGAAGATTGCTGGCACGTCGTTTGATATTTCTTTTTCTAGTGACAAATATGCCTCTTGGCGTTTTTTGTCATCAAGTGTCGTTCTCGCTGTTTCAAGTAGTTTGTCGACTGTTGAATTTGCATAAACTGCGATATTGAGCCCTGGGTCGTTTCTTTGTGATGAGTGCCAAAACGCGTATGGGTCTGAATCTTGCCTTATTATTTCTCCGAACAAAAGTGCATCATATTTTCTTGGGCGAATAATATTTTGATTCAAGTCTCCTGATTCAAAAATTCGTATTTCAATATTTGCTCCAAGTTTTTCCCACTGGCTTTCTGCTAGTAAAGCAGCGGCCTTTAGTTCCGGGGTGTCCGCGGTTGTTATTGAAAAAGAAAGGGGAGTGGTGACTTTTTTTACTGTTTTTTCAAGAACCTTTTTTTCTTCATTCCACTTCCACCCAGCTTTTTCTAGTGTCTTCCTAGCTTCTGCAATTTTTTCTTCTTGGCTAGGAGAATCAGGGCCAGTATATGCTGGGACATAGTTTTCTCCCGTTTTGGGGATTGGTCCGTACGCAGGGACTCCGTAGCCATAGAGGACTGAGTCAATAATGGCTTTTCTGTCGATAACACTGTTTAGTGCTCGCCTTACGACTATATCTGATAGTGCCGGCGATTGGTTCTGGTTAAAAAAGATACCAAAGATTCTAGGAAGCGGTGTGGTTATTATTTGGAATTTTTCAGAAAGATCCTTGGCATATTCTGGGGCGATGGCATTTATATTGTCTACATCACCTTTTTCAAGAGCTGAAACAAGATCTTTTTCGTTTGCATAAAAACGAATTGTTATTGTGTTGATATTTGGTTTACCTAACGAAAAATTACTAAATGAGTTTAGTTTGTAGTAGGCAGGAATTCCAGAAGAGTCTTTTTTAATGGACTCTATTTTGTATGGGCCAGAGCCGACACCGTTTGTATTAAAATCGCTTAGATTCATTTGCTCAACACTGATATTTTTCCAGATGTGTTTTGGCAAAATACCCAAGGTGGCATTCTCTAGAAATGGAGTATATGGCTGTTTTAATACAAACCTTATTTTCTTCTCGTCTAAGCGCTGAACAACAACACCCTCCCAGTTTAAACGTTTCGGGCTTTTTAGGGTTGGGTCCTGAGCTTTGTTTATAGTAAATTCAATATCCTCTGTTGTTATCGTCTCTCCGTCATGGAAGGTTATGTTGGTTTTTAGTGTAAAAGTGTAAGAAAGTCCGTCTTTTGAAATTTCATAACTTTCCGCCAAATCAGGGACAATTTCCCCGTCAGGCATACGACGAAGTAGCCCTGAATAGACGAGCTCTGTTATGTCTCTATCAGCATCTGATATCGCTAATATTGGGTTGATCAATCGAGGCGTCCCGATAATACCTTCTACTAGTGTTCCTCCGCGAGCTGGAACAGTGGCGGAGAATTCCTGATTAATTTTATATGTGAGCCATAGGAAACTTACAACAAAAAGCCCAGCGAGCACTAGAAATAACTTCTTCTCTCTATGAGAAAAAGTGCCGACTGCTCGGGCAAGTTCTTTTTTAGAAGGGAGACCACTCCCAGCTGTATTATTAGCTTCGTTCACGAGAATTATTTTGGTTTATTTAAAATCGCCAATAAATAAAATATGTTGGCGTTTTGGAGTCTTATCTAACGATTAGAGCAAGGAAGGAAGAAACAGCAAATAAAAGGGCGATTATTATCGTCGCATTAAAGAGTACTTTTTCTACTCCTCTTTTGCTGTGTTGCCAGCTTGTTCCTTCTCCTCCACCTAACGCTCCGCCCGTATCAGTGCCAGACTGCTGAAGCAGTATTGCGGCAATGAGGAGAACAGAAAGCGCGACTTGAACCCAAGGGAGGGTAGTAGCGATAAGTTCCATATGCAAAAACATTACCAAAGGACACAATAAAATGCAATAGTTGTCTTTAATAAACATTTTGACAGCTATATACAGACGTAATATTATATTGCCGTATTTATTGTGAAGTAGTATATAATCGTTGTTTCAAGGGGTCTCATTAATTAATTTAATTTTATTAATAACTAAATAAAAAAATGAAAAAAGAATCAAAAATCATTCCGCTTGGAGACAGAGTTCTTGTTAAGCCGTTTTCAGAGGAAGATACAAAAAAAACTAAGAGCGGAATTATTATTCCCGAAACAGTAGATAAAGAGCGACCAGAGCAGGGGAAGGTCATTGCTGTCGGTGAAGGAAGAACAACGGACGAAGGAAAAGTTCTACCAATGAAGGTTAAAGTTGGAGATATTGTTATTTTTTCAAAATACGGACCAGACGAAGTTAAGGTTGATGGAGATGAATACTTTATGTTGAAGGAAGAAAACATTTTGGCGATTATTAAATAATTTTTTAAAACTATGGCAAAACAAATAATTTTTAATGAGAAGGCGCGTCAACTTTTAAAAAATGGTGTTGATAAGGTTGCCGATGCTGTGAAAATAACAATTGGTCCACGAGGTCGAAATGTTGTTTTGGATAAGGGCTACGGAGCCCCGACAATCACTAACGATGGGGTTTCAATTGCAAAGGAAATTACCCTCTCCGATAAGTTCGAAAATATGGGAGCGGAGATTGTGAAAGAGGTCGCAAACAAAACAAACGAAAATGCTGGTGACGGCACAACAACCGCTGTTGTTCTAACTCAGGCCATTATTGCGGAGGGGATAAAGCAAACAACGATGGGTGTTAATGCGATGGGAATACGTCTTGGTATCGAGAACGCAGCAAGCGAAGTAGTCGTTGCTTTGAAGAAGATTGGTAAAGAAATAAAAACAAAAGAAGAGATAATGCAGGTTGCCTCTATCTCTGCCGAATCAAAAGAAATTGGGAAAATTATTGCCGATACTATTGGTAAGGTTGGTAAGGATGGAGTAGTGACAGTAGAGGAGTCGCAATCGTTTGGTATCGAATCTGAAATAGTAGAAGGGATGCAGTTTGATAAGGGGTATGTTTCGCCATACATGATAACCAACACCGACAGAATGGAGGCGGAATATCGTGATGTCCCACTTTTTATTACAGACAAAAAGATCTCAAGCATTAAAGATATTTTGCCTTTGCTTGAAAAATTAGCCCAGACCGGCAAAAAAGAGATTGTCATTATTGCCGACGATGTAGATGGGGAAGCGCTGGCTACATTTGTGGTCAATAAGATTCGTGGAGCATTTTCGGTGCTTGCCATTAAGGCTCCTGGATATGGAGACAGAAAGAAAGATATTCTTCAGGATATTGCTGTCTTGACTGGCGCTAAGGTTGTTTCAGACGAGCTTGGAATTAAGCTTGAGAATGTAGACATGACAGTTTTAGGGCGAGCAAATAAAATAATCGCCACAAAAGACAGTACTACTATAGTGGGAGGAAAAGGTAAAAAGTCCGACATTGAGGCGCGTGTTTCTCAGTTGAAGAAAATAAAAGAGAAGACTGAGTCAAAGTTTGATGTTGAAAAAATAGAAGAAAGATTGGCAAAGCTAACTGGCGGAGTCGCGATAATTAAAGTCGGCGCAGCGACAGAAACGGAGATGAAGTATTTGAAATTGAAAATCGAAGATGCTGTTAATGCTACAAAGGCTGCAATAGAAGAGGGGATCGTACCTGGTGGTGGCGTTGCGCTTATTAGAGCCGCACGATCTGTTGAAGTATCGCTTAAGAATGTTCCCGCATACGCTAAAAGTTTTGAATCAGAATTTATGGTCGGAGTTAGTATTCTTTTGAAAGCGCTTGAAGCACCATTAAGGCAGATTGCAATTAATGCCGGAAAGGATGATGGCTCGGTTATTGTCGATAAGGTTAAAAATGCAAAAGGTTTGTCTGGATATGATGCTGCGAACGACACGATTGTTCCGGATATGGTTTTGGCTGGTATTATCGACCCCCTAAAAGTAACAAGAAGTTGTGTGCAGAATGCTTCTTCCGCTGCGGCCGTTTTACTTACAACTGAAGTTGCGATTGCTGATGAGCCAAAAGAAGAATCCTCGCCAGCTCTAGGTAGAGGGGGAATGGGGATGGATTACTAAAAAATATTTCTCAAAAAAACTCCACGAAATGGAGTTTTTTTGTTGCTTGATTTTCAGACCAAGCCTGTCATAATTCCGTTTATATCATTTATTTTTAACTTTTAATTAAATTATTTTATGACACCTACAAGTATTATTTTAGCCGTCGTTGCCGTAGTTGTTGCTTGGGTGATATTCGCTTACAACAGCTTTGTTTCTTTGGTAAATAGAACAAAAGAAGCGTGGTCAGATATTGATGTGCAATTAAAACGTCGCTACGACCTTATCCCAAATCTTATTGAAACAGTTAAGGGATATGCATCTCACGAAAGTGGTGTTTTTGAAAAAGTAACAAAGGCTCGCTCTCAAGCAATGCAGGCTGGTACGCCGGCAGAGCACACCGCATCAGAAAACATGTTGTCTGGCGCGCTTAAGAGTCTTTTTGCTGTTTCAGAAGCATACCCAGATCTTAAGGCAAATCAGAATTTCCTCTCTCTTCAGGCAGAACTTTCAGACACGGAAAATAAAATTCAAGCTGCTCGTCGTTTCTACAACACAAACGTTCGCGACTTAAACACAGGAATAGAATCATTCCCAGGTAATGTAATCGCTGGAATTTTTAAGTTTGAAAAACAAGAGTTCTTTGAATTAGACGAAGCCAACTCCGCTGCTCGCAATCCAGTTGAGGTTAAGTTTTAGTTTTATCTTTCTTTTCTACTTAGCTAATAAATCTAACAGCTAATTTCCTGTTTTCATGCAAAATCCATATACACATCAAACAGAAAATACACTAAAGACATGGTTTATCATGACTGTGTTTTTTGTTGTGGTTATTGGAGTTGGTTGGTTTGCAAGTTTGTACTTTGGAAACCCAAGCATTCTTTATGTAGCAGTTGCTTTAAGTGTCGGAATGAACATCGCGAGTTATTGGTTCTCCGACAAAATTGTTCTTTCAATGACTGGTGCCAGAGAGGCAACACGTAGTGAATTTTTTACTTTCTATACTACTGTGGAAAATCTTTCGATAACCGCAGGGCTACCGATGCCGAAACTCTACGTGATCGATGATCCCGCCCCAAACGCTTTTGCTACAGGACGAAATAAAGAGCACGCGGTTGTTGCCGCGACAACAGGACTTCTTCATCTTTTGGATAAAAATGAACTTGAGGGAGTGGTAGCACACGAACTTTCTCATATTGGAAACAAAGATATGCTCGTCTCTACTGTTGCTGTTGTGTTAGTTGGGTTTGTAACAATTATTTCTGACATGGCGATGAGAGCTTCTTTTTTTGGTGGCAATAATGAACGTGATAGTAAGGCGAGTGGTGTGATTATGATTATCGGTTTAGTTCTTATGGTCTTGGCACCGATTGCCGCATCTCTTCTTCAGCTCGCGATTTCGCGCAAGAGAGAATTTTTAGCAGATGCTTCTGGTGCACTTTTGACTAGGTATCCCGAAGGTTTAGCTTCGGCACTTAAGAAAATAGGAGGATATAATCGTCCAATGATGAAGGCAAATAACGCTACGGCACACCTTTTTATTTCGAATCCTTTCGGTGTAAACGGAGAAGCTAGTGAGAAGACCCCATTTTTGGTTAAGATTTTTTCTACCCACCCACCAATCAATGAAAGAGTTAATGCTTTGGTTGGGGATAAGTAATTGGTGCATAAGCAGTATGATGTACTAATGTTTAAAATTAAAAGTCGTCTCTGGAATGAAATAACAGAAACAAAGGTTGAGGTTGGAATAAAAGACAGAGTTATAAGCCGTATCTTTGAACCAATTTTGCCGGCTTTTATTTTACCGAACCATATAACTGTTTTTCGTTTTGTTTCGATACCGTTTGTGACGTACCTTTTGTTTTACGAATATCACGTGACTGGTTTTATCTTGTTTGCGATATCGGCTTTTAGTGATGCTCTCGATGGCGCAATCGCTCGCACTCGTGGACAAATTACGGATTGGGGTAAATTATTTGATCCACTAGCGGACAAACTATTAATAGGGATTGCCGGTTTTATTTTGATTTCGCGTTTTTTGTCGCCAATTCTTATTGCTGCAATCATTTCAATCGAACTACTTCTCATCTTCAACGCTTATTATCGTAAAAAATTTAAAGGGGAAGTTGTGGAGGCTCGTGGAGTAGGGAAGACAAAAATGGTTTGTCAGTCGTTTGGAATAGGCCTTATCGGTATTTACACCATCTACTCAATTCCACTTTTGTTAACCTTCGCCTCGTTGTTTCTATACACAGGAGTGTTTTTGGCTCTCGTAAGTCTTTTTGTTTATCGTTCAATTTAGTTTTGCGTTATCGGTTTTTTTCTGCGACAATAGCTTCGCTATGGAGGCGTCGCATAGCGGTCTAGTGCGCAGACCTGGAAAGTCTGTGTGGATAAAACCACCGGGAGTTCGAATCTCCCCGCCTCCGCAAAATAATAAATAAAATACGTAGCATTTTATGCTTATATTTTGCGAGATGGCGGGGAGATTCGAAAGACGGAGACGCGAAGGCGTCGAGTCGGGGTAGCGCAAATTTTCAGCAGAAAATTATACGTAACCGAATCTCTGCCAAACCCATTAAAACAAGGTTAAAAATGTATAAAAACTAACGTTTTTGTTATAATCTTTATTATAGACAATTAAGTTTTATGCATTCGATTTCTTCACTTAAAAACAAAAAAGGTTTTACTCTTATTGAACTGTTAGTAGTCATCGCTATTATTGGAACCTTATCGTCTATAGTTCTTGCTTCGTTAAATACAGCGAGAGTGAAAGCTAGAGATACGAGAAGATTAGCTGATATCAATCAGCTAATTAAAGCAATAGAAATGTATCATACCGATAATGGTTTTTATCCTACGTGTGTTGGTGGAGTTAATCCTGATTATTGCACAACTACCGGCTCAGGTGGTTACGCCAACTTAAGTACGTTGAATGTTAAACCCACCTATATGAGTAAGATTCCACAAGATCCATCCAACGTCGCTGGGCAATATGGTTACTATTATGCTAGAGGATATAAACCTACTGGTAGCATCCCTCCTTATGTACAAACAAGTAGTGATCAAAATTATATAGTTGGCACCAGACTAGAAAATAGTTCTAGTCCTGTATATACCGGGTGGGACAATCCAAATCTAAATGTTTACAAAGGCCAATAATTTTTTAAGTGAAAATATTTAAATTGTTTTAATGTCTTTAAAAAAATAAATTATTTCATGCGCAATTTAATTCCGAAGTGGCTTGGTCTTATTATTTTTTTAATTACTTTGCTGTATCTCATTTCTTTTTTTTATCAGCCTCAACCAAGAGAAAAAGTTTTACCAGAAACAATTACCGAAGTAGTAGCTGTTTCAATCGGCGATGTGGTGATAAACACGTTTATCTCAGAGACAAGAGAAGAAAGAAGTCGTGGATTATCAGGGCGAAAAGCTCTTTTGCCAAACGAAGGCATGTTATTTGTGTTTGAGAAGCCAGACCTTTACGGGTTTTGGATGAAAGATATGAATTTTGGAATAGACATTATTTGGATTGATGAAAATAAAAAAATTATTTACATGGAAGAGAATATTTTACCGGAATCTTTCCCAATAATTTTTCAACCAATATTGCCAGCGCTGTACGTTTTGGAGGTTCCTAGTGGCTTCGTTTTTACAAACAAAATAAAAATAGGGGACAGTGTCATTTTTTGAGTTTCTGGAAAAATTAATAGCAGGTTAGCTTTGGGCAGACGAAGAACGCTTTTACGGCCTGATTTACTGTTTTGTTTTTAAGAAATTAATCTCAAAAATAAACGAAGACAGCTGTTTAGGCGTGGTTTCTCGCGGTAAAATTTCGTACGGGGTTTACAAAAAAGATTTTATGTTTTTTGTATGTTTATTTGTGGCAATCCACAGTGCTGGTGGGATGCTTTTGTTGTAAAATGACCTCTAAGAGCTCGTGATGAGCTATTTTTTACCAGTTTTTTTAATTTTTTAATAAAAATATGTCGAAAATCGCAAAAGTTGCACAGAAAGTACCGTTACTAATCAAAAAAATTCAAAAACGTGATGGGTTGATAGTTGATTTTGATATCGATCGAGTTACAAGTGCTGTGCACAAAGCGATGATTGCAACTGGTGAAGGGAGCGAGAAGGAAGCAGAATATATTTCTCGTAAAGTTTACTCTGAACTTTTACGTGTGAATAAATTGGTGAAAAATTTCCTTCCAACCGTTGAAGGAATTCAAGATTTCGTTGAAACACAGCTCATCACAGAAGACTATGCTAAAACAGCAAAGGCCTACATCCTCTATCGAGAAGAACGTTCAAGACTACGTCGCGAGGTTGGAGAGGTTCCAGAAAAAGTTCGAAAGCTTTCTGAGGAAAGTAAAAAATATTTTAGGAATGTACTTGGTGAATTTATTTATTACCGAACATATTCTCGTTGGATTGAAGGGGAGGGTCGTCGCGAAACATGGGTTGAGACCGTCGATCGCTATGTTGATTTCATGCGCGAGAATCTCGGAAAAAAATTAAAAGAAGAAGAGTATAAAGAAATTAGAGAAGCAATTTTGAAACAAGAAGCAATGCCATCAATGCGACTTTTCCAATTCGCTGGACTTGCTGCACGCAAGACAAATATTTGCGCATACAACTGTTCATTCATTGCCCCAACTACATGGCAAGATTTCGGAGAAGTTATGTACATATTAATGTGTGGTACTGGTGCTGGTTATGCTGTTGAGAATCAAAACATCGATAAGCTTCCTTCAATCAAATATCAAACAGGGAAAAAAGCATCAAAGCATGTTATTGCCGACAGTAAAGAAGGTTGGGCAGACGCTCTTGTTCTTGGAATGAAGACTTGGTCAGAAGGGAAGGATATTGATTTTGATTATTCAGCACTTCGACCAGCTGGTGCTCGTTTGAAAACTATGGGAGGAAAATCATCAGGACCTGATCCAATCCGTTCCGTTATTGATTTTACTCGCGAGAGAATGTTGAAGAAGCAGGGACGCAAACTCTCACCTTTAGATGCTCACGACATTTTGTGTAAGATTGGCGAATGTGTCGTTGCGGGAGGCGTCAGAAGAAGTGCCATGATTTCTCTTTCAGATTTGGGTGACGTAGAGATGCGAGACTCCAAAAAAGGGCCATTTTACTACACAGATCCACAGCGTGCCCTCGCAAACAACTCAGCTGTATATATAGACAAGCCAACAACAGAAGAATTCCTAGATGAATGGGTCGCCTTGATGAAATCAAAGTCTGGAGAGCGCGGAATCTTCAACCGTGGTTCTTTGGCTAAGACCCTTCCAGAGCGTCGTCTTAAGTTTATGGACCAGCACATAACAAATGGACGCATGACCGGTCCAGTTGGAACAAATCCATGTGGGGAAATAATTCTACAGTCAAAACAGTTTTGTAATCTTTCGGAAGTTATTGCTCGACCAGGAGATACAGTAGAGAAACTTCTTAAGAAAATTAGAATCGCAACAATCATTGGAACCTATCAATCAACACTCACAAACTTCCCATATCTTTCAAAAGAGTGGAAAGAAAATTGTGAAGCAGAAAGATTACTAGGAGTTTCAGTCACTGGTCAGTGGGATTGTCCAACAGCGCGCAAGGCAGATGTTTTAGATAAACTTCGCGCGGAAACAATTAAGGTGAATCAACAGTACGCCAAAAGATTTGGAGTAAATCCTTCGACAGCTATCACTGCAGTTAAACCATCTGGAAATCTTTCGCAGACAGTTGATTCTTCTTCTGGAATGCACCCTCGCTTCGCTCCGTTTTATATTCGTCGCGTTCGTATTGCCTCAACCGACGCTCTTTTCAAAATGTTGAAAGACCAAGGAGTTCCTTATCATCCTGAGGTTGGTCAAACAGCAGATACGGCAACAACATTTGTTATAGATTTTCCTGTTCGCGCACCAAAGGGTTCCATTTTTAAAAATGACCTAACTGCGATTGATCAATTGGAATACTGGAAGATGTATAAAGAACACTACACTGAACACAATCCTTCGACGACGATTTCAGTTGGCGACACGGAATGGATTGATGTCGGTCATTGGGTATACAAGAATTGGAATATTGTCGGGGGACTTTCTTTCTTGCCACGCGATAATCATGTTTATCAACTTGCGCCATATGAAGAGATTGATGAGAAAAAATATATTGAATTGTCAAAACGATGGGAACACATTGATTTCTCGAAGATAGTGACTTACGAGAAAGTTGATGAGACAGAAAATAAAGCAGAGCTTGCGTGTGTAGCAGGGGTATGTGAGATATAGGAAATAGAAAATTAGTAAATTAGGCTAAAAAGAAATTACCAAGACAGTAATTTCTTTTTAGTTATAGGCGATTAGTTTGTAAAATAACACTTTAAAATCAAGGTGATTCATGGTATTGACTTTTTAGCTATTATGTGATTGAATAGATAATAGGAGCATAACTCAAGGAGAGAAGCATGCAGAGAAGCACACAGTACTTTGGAAGAGACGTGAAGGACATTGTCTACAGGAGGGAAAGCAACGGCACCATCGCTCAGTATTTCTGGGGGGTGATGGCGGTCTTGGCGGTGTTCTACATGATCTTCAGCATGGCCGCATTTGTTAGCGCGGCCAACGGCGAATACGTGCCACTTTCGTGGTTTTGGCTCGCACCGTTCAAATTGGCGAGCATTCTGCATCTGTACTGGTGAAAAGCCAGATCAAAGCCGTCCCGGTTTCATCGGGGCGGTTTTTCATTTCTGTGTTGCCCGCGAGGGCACTTTTTGTTATAGTTTCGTCGTTGGTTTTTACTTGCGAGTGTACCCGCTCGTAAAAAAGAAGTACGTTCGGGCATGGTTTAGTGGTACCCGCCCGAACGACTGACATCGTTCAGTCGGGCGGGGAACGCTGTCCTGATATACGCAATTAAGAAATTGGTATATATTCGGTTCATTCGGTTTCAATAATGGTGTTTTGTAAGAAAGGTGTCTTGTATGCGAGTGTAGTTCAGTGGTAGAACGCTGTCCTGATAAGACAGAGGTCGAAGGTCCGATTCCTTCCACTCGCACATTTTTTCTCAGCTTTTTGTTTTTATTGTATAATTTAAAGATATGAAGGAATACCATTTCAACATAGAAGAAGCCATTAAATTTGGTTGGCAGAAAACAAAGAAGCATTTTTGGTTGGTTTTCTTTGTGATGATTTTCTCTCTTTTTTCCTCGACTGTTTTAGAAATGGTTTCTCGCGCCTTTGAGCAGAACGGCAATTTTTGGGGACATTTCTTTTTTTCTTTTTTTGCTTGGGTTTTTAATGCAATTGTAAATATTGGAGTTATTCACATAGCCTTAATGTTTTTGGAAGAAAAAAGTGTTAAGTTTAAGAATTTTTTTGATAAGTCTCATCTTTTTTTGAATTATCTAATTGGGACTTTGTTTTATTTTGTGATTGTTATTTTTGGTCTTGTTTTACTTATCGTTCCGGGAATCATTTTTGCCATAAGATTTCAGTTTTATAAATTTTTGATTATCGATAAAGAGCTCAACCCACTCGAAGCTCTTACTGAAAGCTGGATGATGACAAAAGGTCAGGGTTGGCACCTTGTTAGGGTCTTTTTGGCAATTATTGGATTGAACCTCTTGGGCGTACTAGCTTTGGGTATTGGTTTGTTTGTAACAGTTCCAATGACCTTTTTTGCGTACACGCTTATATATAGCAAGCTCGCTAAAATTAATTTTGCGGATAAATAAAAACAAATTGTATTTTGTGGAAATTGGTGAGAAAGCCCGAGTGGTGAAATTGGTAGACACGCAACGTTCAGAGCGTTGTACTCGTAAGGGTGTGGAGGTTCAAATCCTCTCCCGGGCACTATGATTGGAATTTTTGATTCAGGCTCGGGTGGCCTTACTGTTTTGAAAGAAATAATCGCACGATTACCACAGGCTAATTTTGTTTATTTTGGAGATTTAAAAAATTCTCCTTATGGAGAAAAGACCCCCGAAGAACTTGGTGCGCTCACTGTACTTGGAATGCAAAGATTGCTTAGTGAGGGTGCTACGCAGATTGTCAGCGCCTGTAATAGTGTTTCTTCAAATATTGTTATGCCAATGTTTGATATTTTAGATATTAAACCGATTGATATTGTTGAGATGGTTGGTCCGACAGTTCGAGCTTTTAGGGAAAGGCGAAGTTCAAGAATACTTCTTGTTGGCACAACAGCGACGATTCGTTCAGGAATTTATCAGAATGGATTTTTGGCACTTGGTATGGATGTTGAAGCTTACCCCATTCCGTACTTAGCCGGGGCAATCGAGGAGGGAACATCTGAAGCGGGAATGCGCGGAATGATTGCCAATGTTTTAGAAAAACACAAAGGTAAATTTGATACATTAGTGCTTGCTTGCACACATTACCCAATAGTTGAAGATATTTTTCGTGACGTGGTTGGTAACGATGTAGAAATTTTTAACCCAGCATTCGTTGTTGCCGAAGAGGTCGCTGGGCGATTTAACGAAAAAGGGGAAGGAGGTCTTCGCTTTGTTATTTCCAAAGACTCGCCATTTTTTAGGCAAAAAGTAAAAGAAATTTTTGGGTCTAAAAATTATACTATTGATGTGTTAAGCTAATTTTTACAATGGATTTAAAAAAATATAACAACATTCATTTTATAGGTATTGGAGGCATAGGTGTGTCGGCAATAGCGAGAATGATGATTTTGGAGGGAAAAAAAGTTTCCGGATCGGACGTTAAAGAATCTGAAATTACTAAAGAGCTAGCTCTTTCTGGGGCAACTATTTTCGTTGGGCATAAGAAAGAAAACGTTGGAGATGGTGTTGATTTGGTTGTTTATACCGTTGCTGTAAATAGTGATAATCCAGAATTTGTGTCAGCAAAAGAGCGAGACATCGTCTACCTGTCTTACCCAGAAGTACTTGGGTTAATTTCTAAAAATAAAAAAACAATTGCAGTATCCGGAACGCACGGCAAGACAACAACCACCGCAATGATTGCCAAAATTTTTATTGACGCGGAAAAAGACCCAACAGTTGTGGTTGGCAGCAAGTTGCTTGAGGAGTCTGCTTCTGGGAGGAGTAATTTTGTTGCAGGGAGAGGAGAGTATTTTATAGTTGAAGCTTGTGAATATCGACGTTCATTTTTGAATATCAACCCAACAATCGGAGTGATTACAAACATTGATAATGATCACCTTGATTATTATAAAGATTTGGAAGATATCAAAAGCGCCTTTAAGTCTTTTGTTGAATTGATTCCAAGAGAAGGGGTTTTGGTATGCGATCGTGGCGATGAGCGGCTGATGGATATTGTAAACAAAACAACGTCTACCGTTGTCGACTATATGGATTTTTATGATAGCGAAATAGAAATGCTTGTTTTAGGGGAACACAACAGAAAAAACGCGGCGGTCGCACTTGCCGTCGCTAATGTGGTTGGGATAGATATTTCCAGAGCAAAAAAATCACTTAAAGAATTTAAGGGTACATGGCGAAGATTTGAGTACAAAGGAAAGAGTGAAAACGGAGCTCTTATTTACGATGACTACGGGCACCATCCAACAGAGGTTGTAGCAACACTTTCTGGGGCTCGAGAAAAATTTCAAGATAAAAAAATTACAGTTGTTTTTCAGCCCCACCTTTATTCGCGCACAAAATTATTATTAAATGACTTTGCAAACGCATTTAATGATGCCGATACTGTTTTAATTGCGCCAATATACGCTGCGCGGGAACAATTTGACGGAAGTATCAATAGTGAAATGCTTGCTTCAAAAATTGGTAATAAGGCCAAGTCGTTTTTTGGTTTTACAGACATAGAAGGTCATCTCAAAAGCACCCTAAAAGATGGCGATGTTTTAATAACAATGGGGGCTGGTGATGTTTTTAAAATAGGGGATAGTTTAATTAAGTAATCTGATATAATAAGTCTTTAGGAACTCTTTGTTATTTTGTTGCCAGTGCTTGTGGCCAATTCTTTGTGTGGGGGTGAAAAATGGAAAAAGCTAAGTGTTTGTTTTGTGAGCGTGTTCGTAAGAACATTTCGTTCTACCTGATTATCGCATTAGCATTATTGATGCGAGCAATTAACCACGTAGCTCTTTTCGTTGGGCAGAAAATGAAGGCCAGCGGTAAAAAACTCGTTGAGTGGGGTTCGGTAGAAACTCCACGTTGGACTTCAGACCTTCTGCAAAGGATGCATCGGGTCGACGTGGAAATACATACGAACGGGCGAGTATTCAGGGGTCCACTTTATGCCGTATATCGCCAGTTTATTGTTGGCGAGACCCTTGTTCTATGTATGAATTGGGTCAAGGAGTGTAGTGAATTCGGAGAAGCGGTGACGCAATCCGGATCATGTAGCTTTAGACTCGAGAAGTTCGGTCACCCACATTTAATCAAGGGGAACAATGAGGATGCTCGCGGGCACGGCAATTTGTGGTTTATGTTCAAGGGAGGATGGGCGGTTGTTTATCTCGGCCGACACGAGGAGCGTCTCGTATTTCAAGGAGACGAAGAAGTGCCGAGAGTCTACAGCTACTACTGAAGGAGGAGTGAGCAGTCCGGGTGCGAAAGCACCCGGTTCACTTTTTGTTAGATTTCATTTAGGATTCAAATATGACTACGTTTTTTATCGTTGCGACACCAATCGGAAACTTAGAGGATATAACCTTGAGGGCTATTCGTGTACTGGGAGAGGTTGATGCAATTCTTTGTGAAGATACACGAGTGACTGCAAAACTTCTGTCGAGATACGAAATCAAAAAGCCACTGATTCGTTATGATGCACATTCAACTGACGCAACACTTAAAAAAATTTTCGGACTAATTGAAGAAGGGAAGTCGCTAGCACTTGTTTCAGATGCTGGGACTCCAGCTATCTCTGACCCAGGCTCTCATTTAGTTGGAAAGCTCAGAGAGAGGTTTTCCTCTGAGGAAATCTCAATCGTCACTATTCCTGGGCCATCAGCATTAACCTCTGCTTTATCTGTTGCAGGAATCCCAGCTTCGGAGTTTTTGTTTTTAGGGTTTTTGCCACATAAAAAAGGAAGAGAAACAATATTCAAAGAAATTGTCGAAACAAAACGGCCAGTAATTTTTTATGAATCTCCTCACAGAATTTCGAAGGCCCTTGATAGTTTAAAAAAGTTTTGTCCGGAGCGTAAAATTATAATTGGACGTGAACTTACAAAAATTCACGAGGAAATGCTTTTTGGTACAGCCGACGAACTGATTTTATTTTTTGAAAAAAACAAAGAGAAAATCCGCGGAGAGTTTGTTGTAATTGTTAATTAATACATGTGTTTTGTTGCTGGGAAGCAATACGTTATACTGAAGTTATGTCAAAAAAGAGAACAATCATTTTACTCGGTATTTTAACGGCCATTTTACCACTGACGGGTTTCCCTGGGGCGTGGCGTTCATTTTTTACGTTTGTATTTGGTGTAGCAATCTCGACACTAGCCTTTATTGCCTATCGAAGTGGTGAACGTAGCGAACCGTTGGAGAAAAAAGAAAATTCTTTTACTGAAAATATGGTCCCCAAAATAGCAACAAACAATAGCTCAACGACAATTGGTGATGCTGTTCCTGGTGATAACAAAGAGCCAGGCGGGTTTATGGGGTCAATATAGTAAATGGTTAAAAAAAATATTAAAAAACCATTTTTAGTCGGAGGCCTTTTAACGGGGTTTTTCGCTGTTTCGTATTTTGGTATTGCTCAGTTAACACAGAATGTTTACTTAAACGAAGATCAAAATATTAAAAAAGAAGAAAAATTAAAGGAAGTTGCCAGTGTTAAGGCGGCTGACACTAAAGCTTCTGGAGAATCGGTAAAAACAGAATTGTCGGTTGTTCATCTTAAAACTCCAGAACCACTAAAGGGAATTTATATGACAGCGTGTGCGGGAAGTATGCCATCATTTCGCGAGCGTTTAGCAAAAATCGCCGATGACACAGAAATAAACGCTATCATTATTGACGTGAAAGATTATAGCGGAACTATTTCTTTTAAGTCAGATAACCCACTTTTGAAAGATAACTCTGCTTCTGGTTGTAAAATTTCTGACCTCCGTGAATTTGTGGCAAGTCTTCACGAAAAAGGTATTTATACAATTGCCCGCATAACCGTTTTTCAGGACCCGTATTATTCAAAGAAGCACCCAGAGCTCGCTGTTAAGCGTGCAAGCGATGGTGCAATTTGGAAAGACAGAAAAGGACTTTCGTTTATTGATGTTGGAGCTAAGCCTTATTGGGACTACATAATTGCTTTGGGGGAAGAATCTTACAAACTAGGTTTTGATGAGTTAAATTTTGATTATATTCGTTTTCCTTCAGATGGAGATATGAAGGACATTGATTTCACTTGGAGTAAAGGAAAAAACAAAGCAGTTGCACTTGAAGAATTTTTTGTGTATTTACACGAAAAACTTTCACCAACTGGAGCCAAGCTTTCAGCTGATCTTTTTGGGATGACCACAACCAATACTGACGACTTAAATATTGGCCAAGTTCTTGAACGAACACTTCCATATTTTGACTATGTGATGCCGATGGTATATCCGTCACACTACCCACCATATTTTAATGGGTGGAAGAATCCAAATTTACATGTTTATGGCGTGGTCAATTTTTCTATGTCGCATGCCGTTTCTCGCGCCGAGGCAACAACCACACCAATATACTTGAAGGGGAGCTATCGCATTGGTACAACAACCCCACCAAGGTATACAAAAACCCCAGAAAATCGCTTAAAATTGCGACCATGGCTTCAGGATTTTCAATACGGTGGAACTTATGGGGCGACCGAGGTTAGGGCACAAATTAACGCAACTTACGACGCCGGCCTTACCTCGTGGATTTTGTGGGATCCTGCAAATAAGTACACATTAGGAGCCTTAGAGAGATAAAAATCGTCCAAATTTTCCATTAATTTAAACCCTTGCTTTTTTCTAAGGGTGTGTTAATATATAGAAGTCGCGATATATTCCGCGACGTTTTTGTTTTCAAAACGTAAAACAAGGAGAGTTGTGTATGAGTATCAAAAAGCAACAAGCAAGTGAGCATCACGATGGTAGCGATTGGGACATAAAGTCGGTTTTGCGTTTTCGCGAGCTAGCAACGGCCAGTAAACCCGACGGTCACAGCGACCATGTAGCAAACAAAGAGTGGGGAGATCTCCCCACCAAAGAAGATGGGAACGGATAGTATTTAACCGTTCTAACACTCCAGCGAGGCCTTAGGCCGAGCTGGGGTTTTTTGTTTAGCACATATTTTAGTATACTTTGATGAAAGCCGTGGATGACAATAAAAAAATAAATTATCTAGCTGAAACCAACGCCCGAAATCGTCGGCTTAAATTTGGTATTCAGGCGATAGACCGCACTCGTCATGTTTATGTGATTGGGAAAACGGGTATGGGTAAATCTACTCTTCTTGAAAACATGGCGGTGCAGGATATCGAAAATGGGGAAGGCCTCGCTTTCATTGATCCTCATGGTGGTACAGCAGAAAAACTTCTTGATTACATTCCAGAGCATCGAATTAAGGACGTAATTTATTTTGCTCCTTTTGACACCGAGTACCCAGTTTCTTTTAACGTTATGGAGGATGTTGATCCGAGTAAACGTTATTTGGTTGCGAATGGTTTGATGAATGCATTCAAGAAGATCTGGGTGGATGCTTGGTCGGCGAGAATGGAATATATTTTAAATAATATTCTCTTAGCGCTTTTGGAGTATCCAGACTCAACACTGCTCGGCGTCAACAGAATGCTTTCTGATAAAGATTATCGTGACCTTGTTGTTGCGAATGTTAAAGATGCCTCGGTTAAGGCTTTTTGGGTTGATGAATTTGCTAAGTACGGAGATAGGTATATGCAGGAAGCTGGTGCTGCTATTCAAAATAAAATTGGTCAGTTTGTTTCCAATCCATTGATTAGAAATATTATTGGTCAACCGAAATCTTCTTTTGATATAAGAAAGGTAATGGATGAAAAAAAGATAATGATACTCAACCTTTCAAAAGGAAGAATGGGTATTGAGAACTCTGCCTTGCTTGGAAATATGTTGGTTACCAAAATTTATCTCGCTGCCATGTCACGCGCCGACGCCTCAGCTGGAGAACTTGCCAAGTTACCAAATTTTTATTTTTACGTAGATGAGTTCCAGTCATTTGCCAACGAGTCTTTTGCAGAAATACTTTCTGAAGCAAGAAAATATAAATTAAATCTTACAATTGCGCATCAATATATTGAACAGATGCCAGAAGAAGTGCAGGCCGCTGTGTTTGGTAACGTTGGTACGATGATTGTTTTTCGAGTTGGTTCAACTGACGCGGAAGTTTTTGAAAAAGAATTTGCTCCAGAATATGTTGCCGAAGATATCGTTAATTTGGGATTCGCTGAAATCTATTTGAGGCTTATGATTGACGGCATCGGCTCAAAGCCATTTTCTGCCATAACGTTACCACCGATTGCCCAGCCAGCTGTATCGTTCATGGAAAAAGTTGTAGAGAACACAAGAAAGAATTACGCCTCACCACGCTCTCTAGTTGAAAGTGCGATTGCAAAATGGTACGAGCCGGTACCATCTACTCCAAAAGATAAGAAACCAAAAGTTTTTACCCCTTCTGTTTCAAGTGGGAGACCCGGAGAAAAAAATGATGAACGAAAAATATTCGCGCCTCGTGATAACCACTTTACAAATAACGTAACCAGGACAGAAGTAGCGGAAGAGAAAGCGCCAGCGGTTGCTTCGGTGGAAAAAAAGCAAGAAGAAAATAAGGCTTTTGCTAAAGCTTTTGCGGAGAGTAAGGTTTTTGTATCGAATAATGAAAATAAAAAAGTTGAACACCAGCAATCACATACAGCGAAAAAAATAAATAACGAAAAAGAATACGAGATAAAAAAGCAAAATTTTTCACTTAGTGACCTCAAGAAAGAAAGTGAAGTTACTTCGTCACGCAATGTTTCTGCCTTAAAACACATGCTTGATGAGGCAATGCATGAAGGTAAAATTGTGGGGAAAGTTATTGTGCCGGTAGACCACACTCCGTCGACCATAAAAAAAGAAGAGCAAAAACAAGAAGAGATAGAAAAAGTAGTTGCTAAAAAAGATGGAGGTGCTCCTCGACCTAAAGAAATACCAGAAGAGGTTTTAAGAAAACTTTTGGGGCATGACGAATAGAAGATTAAAATTCCAATTATTTCTATTTTTGTTTTTTACGCCGGTTTTTGCTGGTGCTCAAATTTCCTTTTCTGAAATCATGTATGACCCAGAGGGATCTGATGCGAATTCTGGTGGTGAGTGGGTTGAGGTTCAAAATATTGGTTCTACCGCTGTTGATTTTACAAAATGGATATTTTTTGAGAATGACATCAACCACGGTATTACGGCCGATGGCGCATCGGTGATTCAACCAGGAGGATACGCAATAATTTCAAAAGACCCGAGTATTTTTAAGGGTTATTTCACTAACTTCTCCGGACTACTTTTTAGAGCTTCTTTTTCTTTGAATGATGGCGAAAAATTGGCAATGAAAAGCAATAAGGATGATTTAGTCACAGATGCCAATTCTGTAACATATACAGCAGAATTGGGTGCAAAAAATGATGGCAAGTCATTACAAAAAAATTCTTCTGGCGTGTGGCTTTCCGCGACCCCAACACCAGGAAGCGCTACTTTGAGCGACCCATCAAACCCTGTTATGGAAACTACTACAAGCAATCAGACAGCAGAACAAAATTCAGGCGCTTCAACAAACAGCATTGTTTCTAGTTTTCCAGTTGAGCCACAGATGATTGTTGAGGCGGGAGCCAATAAGACAACTGTTGCTGGGGCGCTAATTAGCTTCAGTGGTATTGCACTTGGTTTAAAAAAAGAGCCTATTGAAAACGCGCAGTACATGTGGAGTTTTGGAGACGGCTCATTTAAAGAGGGAAGAAGTGTTACCCATACATATCGTTATCCTGGAGAGTATGTTGTTGTCCTTGAGGTTTCGTCGGGATATTTTTCTGGTTCTGATCGATTGAAGGTTTCGGCTGTAACCCCTGAAATAATTATTTCAAAAATTGGGGACGCTTCAGATTATTTTATTGAAGTGACGAACAACTCAAAATACGAACTTGATTTGTCTGGTTGGATACTAAGGTCTCAGAGCGCGCAGTTTTTTATTCCCAAAAACACCATAATAATGTCAGGTGGAAAAGTTTCTTTTTCTTCTCTGGTCACAGGTTTCTCTTTTAGTTTGGGTGATAAACCGTTCTTACTATATCCAAGTGGTGCTATGGCAACCACGTATGGTGATCGGATTTCAGAGTACACCCCACAAGAAGATAGTGAGAGTACCCCTAACATAGAGTCCAGCCCGGTAGTTAAAAGTGTTAGCAGTAGTAAACAGTCGGGTAATAGGGTGATGGCGGCAAGTGCCTCGGCTGTTGAGGAAACGGAAACTAAATCCTCAGAGCAAAACCAGAAGTTTCCTTTTAAGTGGCTTTTGGCTGTCGGAGCTCTGTCTATTGTCGCTGTTCTAGGTATTATGTTTAGTGGCGCGTCTTCTGGTAAAAAACCAGACGAACTTTCCGCCGATGATTTTGATATTGAAGAGGATGTGAGCTAGCGTTGCCTTTTCTTGTATTAGTTATATAGTTTGCAGAACTTATGAGTAGCGAAAATAAAAAAATAATTCTTGTAACCGGCGGAGCCGGTTTTATTGGTTCTTACTTATGCGAAGAGCTTGTTAAAAGTGGGCACAAAATAATTTCTTTAGACAATTATTTTACCGGGAAAAAAGAGAATCATATAGAAGGTGTTGATTACAGGGAGGGACATACAAAAGACATAGATAAACACGTCTCAGAAAAACCAGATATCATCTACCACTTAGGAGAATATTCTAGGGTGGAACAAAGTTTTAATGATGTCCCAACGGTTTGGGATTTTAATATTGTTGGTACTTTTGCAGTGCTTGAGTTCGCCAGGAAGCATAATTCAAAAATTATTTACGCAGGTTCAAGTACAAAGTTTGGTGATAACGGCTTAGGTAGATATCAAAGTCCATATGCTTGGACCAAGGCGTCGAACACAGATCTTGTGGTTAATTATGGAGATTGGTTTAACGTTCCGTATGCGATTACTTATTTTTACAATGTTTATGGACCACGAGAGATCTCAACTGGTTCATATGCCACCGTTATCGGTATTTTTTCTGAAAAGTTTAAAAATGGAGAACCGCTATCGGTGGTTCTCCCTGGAACACAGGTTCGTAATTTTACTCACGTAAAAGATATTGTACGTGGTCTTGTTTTGGTTGGAGAAAAAGGAGAGGGGGATGAGTATGGGTTAGGTGATGAGCGTTCGTACAGTATCTTAGAGATAGCTCAAATGTTTGGCTCTGAAATAAAAATGCTTCCAGAAAGAAAAGGGAATAGAATGGGTGCAGCCTTAAATATTTCAAAGTCAAAGCTGTTAGGATGGAAGACAGAAGAGGATATAAAGGAATATATTCAGTCAATCAAAAATAATAAGGCGTAAAAATGAAAAAAATATTAATTTTTTCACTCTCATATTACCCAAGATTTATCGGAGGAGCGGAGGTGGCTATAAAGGAAATTACCGACAGATTTAAACCAGAAGATATTTCTTTTGACATGGTGACGCTTCGTTACGACAAAAAACTACCTGAGATTGAAAGGATAGGAAATGTGACAGTCTATCGTATTGGTTTTACAACAAACAATCCAAAGATATCTGATTTAGGAAAGTTTCCTCTTCATTTAAATAAATTTTTATTTCAGTTTAGCTCGGCTTTTAAGGCAGCTGAGCTTCATAGAAAGAATAGTTACGATGGAGTATGGGCAATGATGGCTCATTCCTGTGCTGTTCCTGCTGCGATTTTTAACATGATGCACAGAGAAGTGCCGTACGTCCTGACTCTTCAGGAGGGAGATCCAATTAAATATATAAAACGAAAAATGTTGCCAATTTATCCGCTTTTTGTGGCGGGATTTAGGCGGGCTACTGTTTTGCAAACAATTTCCACTTTCCTTATGGGATGGGGAAGAGATATGGGGTTTAAGGGTTTTGGTGTTGTGATTCCGAATGCCGTAAACGTAAAACATTTTTCACAAATAGTTGGAGATACAGAACTTACTGAGTTAAAAAATAAACTAGGTAAAAAAGAGAATGACGTTTATATGGTTACAACCTCTAGGTTGGTGAAGAAAAATGCGGTAGACGATGTTATTAAATCCCTTGTTGATTTACCAGAAAGATATAAATTCCTTGTAATTGGAATTGGTCCAGATGAGGACGAGTTGAGGATGCTTGCTCAAAATCTTGGAGTATCCTCAAGGGTTATTTTTTTAGGTGAAATAGATAATAAAGAGATACTAAAATATTTAAAAATATCTGATATTTTTATTAGGCCGTCTCTTTCAGAGGGTTTTGGCATTTCTTTTATTGAAGCGATGGCAGCGGGATTACCTGTAATTGCCACACAAGAAGGTGGAATTTCAGATTTTCTCTTTGACCCAGAAATTAATAAAGATAAAGAACCAACTGGCCTTGCTGTAAAGGTTCGCGACCCAAAGGGGATTGCTAAACAAGCAGAAAGCCTTGTAAACAACAAAGAGATTAAGGAGAAGTTGGTTGTAAATGGGTTAAGGTTAGTGCAGGAAAAATATGATTGGGATACTATTTCGAAGGATATGAAAGAAAACGTTTTCGATAAACTTTTTGAAAGTAAAAAATAGATGACTACTAACAAAAAAATACTTATCGCCACAGGAATTTATCCGCCAGATATTGGTGGACCAGCTTCGTATAGCTTGGCGCTTTTTGAAGAGTTACCAAAGAAGGGGATTGATGTTGATGTTTTGAGTTTTGGTGAGGTACGTTATCTACCAAAACTTATTCGACATTTTGTTTATTTTGTTAAAACAATTTTACGGGCGCGCGGATGCGATGTGATTTATGCTCAAGATCCAGTATCGGTTGGTTTTCCTGCGATGATTGCGTCAAAATTTTTACGGAAGAAATTTGTTTTGAAAATTGTTGGTGATTACGCCTGGGAGCAAGGAGTTTCAAGGTTTCAAGTAAAAGACTTGCTTGATGAATTTTCAAAAAAGAGAGGCGGGTATGGTTTGTTTGTTTTTATTTTAAAATATATTGAAACTAAAGTTGCAGAAAGAGCGGATAAAATTATTGTACCGAGTAAATATTTAAAACAGATAGTTTCTAATTGGGGAATTGATAAAAATAAAATAACGGTTGTTTATAACTCTTTTGACGGAGAGATTAAAACAGACATAGATGAAACTAAGCGAGAGAGAATTATATTGTCAGCCGGGAGACTTGTCCCGTGGAAAGGTTTTTTGACGCTTGTGGCGCTTATGCCAAGGCTCATTAAACATTTTCCAGATATTAAATTGATTATTGCAGGAGAAGGGAAAGAGAGGAGAAAACTTGAGGGGGCAATTAAAGAGCTTGGTTTGGAATCTTCTGTTTTTTTGGCAGGAGCTCTTTCTCAGGAGAAGCTTTTTAAATATATAAAGAGTGCCTCGGTATTTGTTTTAAACACCGCCTACGAGGGCTTTTCGCACCAATTGCTTGAGGTTATGGCGCTTGGGACACCAATCGTGACGACTAATATTGGTGGGAATCCGGAGGTGATAGAAAACGGGAAAAATGGCATTTTGGTGGAGCTAGACGACAGAGATGCAATTGTACGCTCGGTTGAGAAAATTCTGCTTAATGAGGCCTTTTCTGATGAATTGGTGGGGAACGCTAAGAGTACTGTGGTTTTATTTAATCGCGAACGTATGTTAAAAGAGACGATTAAGGCCCTATCTTTTTAGGAACCTGTCCCGTACAAAATAACATTGTTATGTTTTACACCTATGTATTAAAAAGCAAAAAAGATGGTAAGTTGTATACGGGATATACGAGTAATTTACGGAAACGCTTTAAGGAGCACAACGATAGTAAATCTACATATACGAAAGGACGTGGCCCTTACGAGTTGATTTATTACGAAGCGTGTCTTGACGAAGAAGATGCAAGGTCGAGAGAGTTATGTTTAAAAGCTGGAAGAGGTAAACGTTTTATAAAGTCGCGTTTAAAGCGTTTCCTATTTTGTACGGGATGAAAGTGATAATGATTTCTACTGACAAGAATATTCTCGAGGGGGGAAGCGCCGTTCGAGCGCGCATGGTTTCTTACGGAACTATTTGCGACAAGCTCTACGTATTGGTAGTGGGAAAGTCAGGAGAAAAAAATATCGATAAAAAACAAAGATTAAGAATTAGCGAAAATGTTTTTGTTTATTCCGTAACTTCTCGTTTTAAAATACTCTCGTTATTTAAGGCGTACCGTTTAGGTGTGTATCTCACCAAGGACTTTGGTTTAGGTGGCGACGGTTATCTGATTACTGCGCAGGACCCTTTTGAAAATGGTTTTGTCGCTTGGGGTATATCTAAAAAAACAAAATCAAAGCTACAGCTTCAAATTCATACTGATTTTTTAAGTCCATATTTTCGAAGTGAATCTTTTTTGAATAAATTTCGCGTTATGATTTCAAGATTTCTGCTTCCGCGCTCAGACGGTATCCGTGTTGTTTCCAGGCGCATTTCTTCTTCCCTAAAGACTAATAACTATCGTCTAACAAATACCCCAACCATTCTTCCAATTTTTGTTGATGTAGAAAGCATTCGTAAAGTAAATCCAGTTATTGATTTACATAAAAGATATCCTCAGTTTGATTTTATTTTTCTCGTTGCCTCAAGATTAACTCGTGAAAAGAATATCGGCGTGGTTTTGGAGGCGATGAGTAGTTTAGTAAAAAAATATCCCAACGTCGGGCTTGTCGTTGTTGGCTCAGGGCCCGAAGAGAGTAACTTAAAATTTAAAATTAAAAATTACAAATTGGGCGGAAACGTCGTCCTTGAGTCTTGGCAAAACGAAATGATTTCGTATTACAAAACAGCAGACACTTTTATTCTCCCTTCAAACTATGAAGGATTTGGAATGACGCTTGTTGAAGCGGCTGCGTCTCTTTGCCCGATTATTTCTAGTGACGTGGGAATCGTTGGAGATATTTTGCAGAAGGATAAAGATATTTTGGTTTGTGATAGTGGAGATGTTGATTGTTTTGTTAATAATATGGAGCATTTTATAAATGATCCACAAGCGAGAAAAGAATGTGCCACGAGCGCCCAAGAGGCAATACAAGTTCTTCGTTTGGAAAAAGAAGAGTATCTAAAAAAGATGCAGGAATCGTGGGCGAGCTGTTTTAGGTAATCCAGATATAGAGCTTTGACACAGCACCTTTTCGCCCCATAATGCCTTATATGAAGCCAAAACTATGTTATATTCTTCCGCGCTACGAGACTGCTGATGCGTCTCATTTTTCGCATATACATGACTTTTTGAAGGAAATAGGGGGTATTTTCGATATATATCTAGTGATCGAAAAAGGGTCAAAACCACCCGTGTCTTTGGGTTATAAAAAATCATATGTTTTAAAGTCTAGGTTTATTATGTTCAGGATAATTGAAACCAAAGTTATTCTTTTGCTGGCATGTTTTTCTGGGTACAGAGATTTCTATGTTCATTATTCATTTCTCTCGGCATTTTTTGCAGCCATCACTATAAAAATTTTCGGCGGACGAGTTTTTTATTGGAATTGTGGAGAGCCATGGAAATATAAACGCAATTTTTTGAGAGAATTTTTTGAGAGATCAGTTTACAAGATGGTAACACACTTGGTAACGGGCGCACCTTCTCTTGCGGATAAATATGCGGAACACTATGGAATAAAAAGAGAATCAGTTTTGGTTATGCCAAATTGGATAGACCTTAGACGTTTTAAAAGTATTCTTTCCAAAGAAGAAGCTCGCAAGAAATTAGATATTCCACAGGATGGAAAAGTTATTTTGTTTGCCCACCGCCTTTCTCCACGCAAGGGGTCACGAATGATTTTACCTGTGGCCTTAGAGATTATTCGAGCGCGCCAAAATACTATTTTTATTGTTGCTGGTTCTGGTCCAGATGAAAATTTTTTGCGAAGGGAAATAAAAAATAAAGGGCTTGAAAAAAATGTTCGGCTGGTTGGCGCGGTGGCAAACCGAGAATTGCCGGAATATTTTGTTGCCTCAGACATATTTTTTATGCCCTCAGAAGAGGAGGGTTTTCCTCGCGTGATTCTTGAGGCGATGGCACTCGGCATACCATTTGTTGCAAGCGACGTTGGGGCAGTACGTGATATCATTCCTCAAGTGGTTCACGGTAATATGGTTACTGTTGGTGACACAGAAGGTTTTGTTGAAAAGATTGACTTACTACTTAACCAAAGCAAGACAGATGGTGATTTAATGGCAGAAAAATTAGCTATTCACGCGATTAATTACGATGTTTTGGTTGTGGCAGAAAAATTTACTAAATTGATAACATCATGAGTGTAAAACAATTTGAAAACAATAGATGGTCTAAAGATGTGCAGGTTGTTTGCTTTCGTCACAAAGCAGCTCTTTCGATGATTGATAGCGGGATAGTTCTTGATCTTGGTTCTGGGGACGGGTTGTTCTTGTCTCTTTTGAAAGAAAAGGGGATAAAAGGTAATGGCCTTGATATTTCAGAAGAGGGAATAAGTAAGACGCGAGACAGGGGTATTGAGGCTACTGTTTTTGATTTTAATAACAAAATTCCATTTCCAGATAATACATTTGATACGGTTTCTATACTCGATCTTCTGGAGCATCTTTACACCCCAGAAATTCTTTTAAGAGAGGCTACCCGTGTATCAAAAAAATACGTTGTAGTAAGTGTTCCAAATTTTAGTTCGTTGCCTGCTCGTATTCAAACGCTATTTGGCGCGATTCCAGAAAATAATAAGCCGAACAAAGGGCATATATACTGGTTTAATTACAGCGGTTTAAGAAAGATGACAAAAGAGAGTGGACTTAGTTTAGTTGAGATACGAATGAATACATTTTGGCAGGATTATTTTTTGGTTGGAGTAATATTAAGATTTATGACCAAGATTTGGCCATCACTTTTTGCGCTTTCTTTTGTTGTTAAATTAGAGAAGAAATAATCGTACACTAAATGACTTATTCAATAATTAGAGATGGGGAGTATAAAAAATTGAAGTCCATTTCAGTTGACGGCATCATTCTTGATTTAGGTGGTAATTTTAACTCCGAGTATCACGACCTTATAAGAGGCAAACATTCTTTTACCTCGGTTAATATTAGTGCGGAATATGGGTGTGATATGGTTTTTGATATACAAAAAATTTTTCCAATTGAAGATGATAAATTTGATGCGGTTTTGTGCATGAACGTTTTGGAGCATGTTTATAAATTTAATAATGTAGTATCAGAAACTTTCCGTGTTCTTAAGAATGGCGGAATATTTATTTTCGCAGTTCCGTTTATGCACCATATCCACGGTAGCCCCGATGATTATTTTAGATATACTCGTTCTGCAATAGAAGAAATGCTTAAAGAAAACGGATTTGAGAATGTGGAAATAGAAGAAATCGGACTGGGGTTATTTTCTATGATTTATCAGTCTGTCTCTGGAATGTTGCCAAGTTTTCTTAAGAGTTTTTTCAAAAATATCGCAGTTTTTGTAGATTTGTTATTTTTTAAGATGTCTAAAAGGTATAGAAATGTAAGCAAAAGAATACCCTTAGGATATTTTGTTGTTGCGAAGAAGGATTAATTTTTGTTCAGTAGATTTTTATACAAAGAAAGATATTCCTTATACATTTTTTCTAGAGAGAAATTATTAATTATTCTTTCTCTCGCCTTTGTGCTCATCGCGGAGTAGTCTTCTTTTGAAAGATTTAAAATGTGATTAATTCCCATTTTTAAATCATCTATATTTTTATATTCTGCAACATAACCTGTTTCCTTGTGAGTCACTATTTCAGGGAGAGCGTCTATGTCATAAGTAACCACAGGGACCCCGCATGACATAGCCTCAGCACTTATAAGACCAAAAGAGTCTTCTGGTGTGGGGTGTAGAAAAACGTCTGTGCAGGAAAGATATTTCGCAAATAATTCTCTGTCTTGTGTTTTGGGGAGCGACTTATAATTTTTATTATCAGTTTTTATGTTTGAGTGGCCGATAGCTATAAAAAAGACGCTTTCGTCATTAGTATAGTCATCTACGATTTTATTTGAGTCCCCCCAGCCTTTTATGCCGAAAGCAATAATTTTTTTATCAATAGGAAGGCCAAGTTCTTTCCTTGTTGAGCTTTTTTCGTGGGGTTTGAATATTTCCGTGTCTATACCATTATAAATACGAATAATTGTTTGATTGCGGAGGATGCTTTTTTCCATTTCTTTTTTAATCCAATCAGACACAGCGACTACATTAATTTTTGATTTCTCGTATATCTTCTTTTTTGTATCCAAAAGACGAGAAGTATTATCCCAAAGATAAAGTAAAAATTTTTTCTTATTTGGATTTTTGAGAGTGGCACTATTACTCGAGAAGCCAGTAAATGCCCACATATCATGCATTGTCCATACAACTGGTTTTTGGAGCGACATTTTTTGTAGAGTAGAAAGGTTAAAAAAATTACTATGTAGGTTATGGCAATGAACAATATCCGCCTCCTTGAATTCTTTTGTTTCTAAAAGATAGTCTGTTTTGGCAAAAGTAAGATCGTTTGCAAAAAGTTTAACGAGCCAGTCTTGATAACGTTTTCTTGGTATAACAAAAACATCTGGCTCGCTTGAATATTTATAGCGTACAAATGTTGGAACAGAGTGGCCGTCAACTTTTAGTCTCTTTCGAAGCTCCCAGGATATATTAGCTGCTCCACCTTTGTTGTCTATTGTTCCAATGACAAAAATTTTCATTTGTTTTTTAGGTAATTAGAAATAAAGTCTTGTGCTAGTTTTTTTGACGTAAGTTTTTCTTTGTAAAGTTTATACCCGTTTTCTGATATTTGGCTAAGTATTTCAGGTTTTTCTTTTAGATACAGTATTTTTTTCGTTAAATCATCTGGGTTGTTTGGTTCAACGGCAATACAGGTTTCGTCTTCTTTTAATATCTCAAATACACCAGCGTTTCTGCCTGTGAGATAAGGGAGACCTAATGCTAAACTCTCGTATAATTTTGCAGGAAGGGTACGAAGGAGGCGTGGGTGGTCCGCAAGTTGCCCAAGGCTTATGTGACAAGAAAGCATTTGATTTCTTAGCTCGTCATCACCCAATCTTTCGTGTACCATCTCGATATTTTTTGGCTTAAGCTTTTCCATTAGCGCATTAACTTCTCTATACATGAATCCATGTCCAACAATAAGAAACTCTACATTTTGGTTTTCCAGTTTCTTTGCTGTTTCAATGACAGTGAGTATTCCAGATTCCGGAAGAAATCTCCCTCTAAACAATACAGTAAATTTTTTATTTTTTTGAATAGAATTATCTTTGAAGAAGATTTCCTCATCAACCCCCATTCGTGAAAGTATAAGTTTTTTTTCTGATATAAGAAAAAATTTGTGAATAAAATTAATTTGAGCACTACTCTCAAGAAGTACCTTAGACGAAAGATGAAACGAAATAAAGTCGATTAACCACCATTTTAGTGCCCCGAACGATATAGGGGTGTTTACATTTCTTGATATTACGTTTGCTTCGTACTGCGAAGAAACAGCATTAAAGATTACATCTTTTCTAGTCATTATTCGAGCGAATGGTATTAAAAACGGCAAACCATATCCAATAACAACCGCATCCAATGTGCGTTTTTCTTTCCGGAAACGGCGCACAAAATTTATATATTTACTTAACCCTGTTTCATTCACAATTAATTCAAAAATTTCGTGCCCATTTTCCCTAAGGCCGTCTAGAAGGTGTTTGTCGGGGGCGTATTTATTACCAGTGTTTACGTATAGAAATTTCATTATTTTGGCTTCAAGTATATCATCTAATTTGATACAATCAGACTCGCACTTGTCCCGTTAGAAACATGAACAGTTTTGCCGTGTATGGGTATATTTTTTATAAAGATTCAATGACAAATATTACTTTTATTAGAATAACCGTGGAAGCGTTGCTTAAGGACGCCTTCTGTTTCTAATGGGATGAAAAGGCTATTTTTAATCTTCCACGGTCGTTTTCCTAGCGAAAAAGCGGCTTCTCTTTTCGCTGCAAAGGAATGTGAAGCTTTTGGAAAAAGTGGTTTTTCGGTGACCTTGCTTGTTCCAAGACGTTTGGGGAGGAGTAAGTCCAACCCTTTTTCTTACTATGATTTAAGTGAAAATTTTAATGTAGTTTATTTACCAACAATTGATTTTTTTGGGGTTCCTTTCTTCAAGAATTTAATTTTTAAAATAAGTTTTATCGTTTTCTCATTTATTAGCTTCATTTATCTTTTGTTTAAGGCAGGTAGAAAAGATCTAATATATTCAAATGAATCTTTGCCAGTTATTTTTTCAACTTTTTATTTCCCGAACACATTATATGAATTACATGATTTCCCAGAAGGAAAAAGTTTTTTTTACAGGGCGTTGTTTTGCCGAGCTAAGTATCTCCTTGTAACAAACAAATGGAAAGCAGAGGAAGTGGTGCGATTATTTGGCATAGATAGGGCAAAAATAATATGCGAGCGTAACGCTGTCGAGGTTGGTGATTTTGACATCTCGGTAAGCAAAGAAGAGGCGCGAGAAAAATTAGGCTTACCAAAAGATAAAAAAATTATTGCATACACAGGACACCTGTATTTGTGGAAAGGAGTGGATACCTTAGCAGAAGCAGGGAAAATTCTTCCAAAAGACTGCCTGATAATTTTTATCGGGGGAACAGATGAGGACGTTAGTATGTTTAAAGGAAAATACGGAAACAATAAAAATATATTAATTGTTGGACACAAAGATCACTCAGAGATTCCTTTGTGGCAAAAATCTGCTGATGTTTTGGTTCTACCAAACACCGCAAAAGAAGACATCTCAAAATACTATACTTCCCCAATGAAACTTTTTGAGTATATGGCAAGCAGGAGACCAATAGTTGCAACAGATATCCCTTCAATACGAGAAATCGTAAATAACGAGAATGCAATTATTGTTTTGCCAGATAATTCTGAAGCATTGGCTATTGGAATAAAAAAGGCGCTTGATGGAGAAAATTTAGTTATGGATATAACGGATAGGGCTTACGATGACGTTTTACTTCACACTTGGGACAAGAGAGCGGAAAGAATAATAAATTTCATTCGAGCTAAGGAGTAAATTAATAGTGCACCATCGTGCAGTATTTATTTTCGAAATAAGACTTTTTGTCTTGGTAATAACTCCAGTCAATTTGTTCTTTTTGCATAACAATAAAGGGAATGTTTCCGTAGTAAGAGGCGAAAGCTCCAAAAGTACTATTTGAGCCAATTACAACGTCAGTTGAAGAAAGCAAGAAAAGGTCGTGTGCAGCATTTTCTTTGCTGATGGAGGCGTTTAAACCGCTAAATAGGGGAATATCAACTGGTTCATCAGAGGTGATAATAAAATATGTTTCGGAGGCATTATTCTCGGAGACTTTTAAATACTCATCAATAATTTCGCGGACTCTTGTTTGTGGAATAAAATAAGCCCCACCACGCCATGTTTTGTAATCACCTTGGCGAATATGAATCCCTATGACGTTCTTGAAACTATTTCGTATATTTTTTATTCGTGTTTTTACATTATCTTCAATGTCTTTCCGTGGTTTAAAATATTCTAGTATTTTCTCGTAATATTTTTGAATACCGGCAGGATTACGGAAAAGCCACCCATCAAAGTAAATTGTGTTGTTTGATTTCTCAAGAATGGATAGCTTTTCGTTCTCGGTTGTTGGTGGAAGATAAAATGGTTTGTTTTCGTTGTTATCAGAAACAATAATTGATTTTTCGTGTATTAAAATGATTATTCTTGCATAGTATTCGTATACCTTGCGCCAGAGCCTTCTTTTTAAGGATGATTTTCGTTTTGTGTAGTTAGTGAATGGAAGGAAGAAAAATAACTTAAAAAATAAATTTGGTGTTGGTGTGGTGAAATATTTTCCGTATTCGAAAAAGGAATAATTTTTTAGTTTTAGATTTTTCTCAAGAGAATAAGCGTAGACACTTACGTAGTTCCAAAGTTGGTTAGATAGCTCATTCCCTGTGGTTCTGAGTATTATAATTTTTTTCATTCTGTTAAATATACCATGTCTAAAAGTGATGATATACTGCAAAAGTTATGTCTAAGCTTTCCATTATTATCCCTTGCTTCAACGAGGAAAAGACAATAGATCAAATTATAGAACGCGTTGAGGCGGCCTATTTACCATCAAATTGGCAGAGGGAAATAATCATTGTGGATGATTTTTCAAGCGACGAAACAAAGGATAAGATAAACAAATATTCTCAAATACACACCATAGTATTAAGGACAAAAAACGGAGGCAAGGGTGCGGCTTTAAAAAGTGGACTAGAAAGAGCAACAGGGGACTTTGTTTTAATTCAAGATGCCGATCTTGAGTATGACCCCAGTGACTATCAAAGAATGGTCGGAGCCCTAGATGAAAAGCATCAGATTGTTTTTGGTTCGCGATTGCGTCAAAAAAATGAGCGTTATAGTTTTGTGTATTTTTACGGTAGTAAGTTTTTAACCAACGTTTTCAATCTATTTTTTGGTAGTAAGTTTACGGATATAACAACTTGTTACAAGTTGTTTCCTCGACAGGCTATTAGTCGATTGTTGCAGTGGAAAGAAGATGGGTTTGTTTTTGATGCTGTTTATTTAACTTATGAATTATTTAAGTTTGGTAATGTTGTTGAGGTCCCAATAAACTATTTTCCAAGAAGTCGCGAGGAAGGGAAAAAGGTTAATTGGCGGCACGGACTTAAGGCTTTGTTGGCAATGATAGAAGTTAGGTCAGGGAAGTATTGGCAGTTTTTTAAGTTCAGTATTGTTGGTGGGGTGGCCTTAGTTGTTAATGTTTTTTTTCTATATTTTTTTACAAGTATTTTAGGTGTTTATTACCTGGCTTCATCTATTTGTGCTTTTTTTATTGCGGTTGTTGTGAACTTCACTTTTCAGAAATTTTGGACGTTTGGCACAAAAAAAGGTCGTATATACATGGAAGCTCCATCTTTTTTGGCTCTCCAGATATTAATTAATTTATTTTTAAATACTTTATTGTTATATGTTTTTGTAGACTACCTGCATATTTGGTATGCCACATCTCAAATAATAATTTCATTGGGTCTTGCAGTAATTACTTTTTTTGTTAACAAAAAGTTTATATTTAGAATCGCTAAAGTTTAAGGTGTCGGGTTTATTGTATTTTGCGGACAACATAAGAATGTCCAAGTTGTTTTGATGAAAGAAACTGTGCTAAAAGATTTATTTCTTGTGGGGCAGTACCACAGGCGTTTGTACGAACCTCAAAACAAGTTTGCATCGTTAACTCTTGGTATGTGCATAAATTATTGCAATTTGTTGTTATGGTCCAAACAGAGACATCTTTTTTTTGGAAATGTGCTAATGAGTCGCTTAGCTCTTCTTCGCTATATGTAATAAGCGTTAAGGGTTTGAAAGAAACGTTATCTCGTAGTAAATCTTGGTTTTGTGACAAGAATTGAAAACGACCCATACTCTGTCTTTTTTTGTTCAACAAAGAAAGAGAGTCAGCGTTTATTGGAAGGGTGAGGTGTAGGGCGTCTGGTTTTTCAATAAAAACATTTGTTGGGGAATTATATTTTTTCTCTATTGTTTTTAATAATGTCATCTCCGAAGATTCATGCCAATAAAGAGGGATGGAGTGTATACCTATTATGAAAAACAAAAGCGCACTTAAACCCAGTGATATTTTTACTAAAATTAGCCTGGCTTCACTTAACAAAATTGTTGAAGAAAAAGCTAATGCAAGCGTCAAAAATATGGCATACCTCATAGTAAAACTGAATCCTATTGCGACATGGAAAATTAAATAGACTAAAAATGGATGCGCTAACGCCATGGATAAATAAACCACTTTTCTTTTATCTAGCAGAATTTGTTTATTTTTTGATATAGAAAAAAATAAACAAATGGCACTCACTACAAAGAGTAACACCACAAGCGGGTGACTTTTTATTGTAAAAAGTAGCGGATTGTATAAACGCAAAAACCAGTCAGTTTGACCATCTTGGTTAGTGACTATTATTTGGGCAAATGACCCAGTTAGCCAATTCAAAAAGATTGCTCTATGTATGAATGATATTTGTGTTAATGCAAACAGAATTATTAGGTACCAGTATTTTTTTAAATAATTAAGTAAATCCGATATTTTTAAGTGCTCTAACAGGAGCGCGTATATTGTTATCAAAAAAATTGATATTGCTCCTACATAATTCTGGAAGAAAAGAAACACACTACTCCAAACCAAAAGTAGTATCCATTTCTCTTTTTTAATAAATGGTTCTTTGAAGTTTGTTAAATAATATTCATTTGCAATGAACAAGGCGCTTATTATTGAGGTTATGATTATATAAACACCCCATATTTTTGCTGTATGAAAAAATTGTATGATGAGGACATTGCTTAGTAATAAAAATAGAAAAAGAATTAGAGTAAGAGATAATTTTTTTGGGATGTTTCTCTTTGAAAAATAAAAATAACATCCTATGATTGCACCTACCATAAGTAACCCATTTACAATTCGAAGAATGTGCAGGAGTTCCCCAGTGTTCAACGCAACCCAAAGCTTGGTTGAGATAACAGAGAAATCATGAGAGGCCATGATGACCCCGAGCACTGGTATTAAAACAAAATAATCTATATACGTTTGTACTCCGCCATAGTAATTACCAGATTGCGAGAACTCCCATCCAGGAAGAGTTATTTTTTCAATTGCAGAAAGGGAGCTTGTAAGGAAATAGCTTTCGTCGGCAATTATGTCAGGGTTGTTACCAAATGGGTTTGGGTATAAAAAAACAAAAACAATAAAAACAAAGAACCCGCCTAAGAGAATATTTTTTAATGTTTTCATTTGTTTTTATAGCGAGCTTCTATAAAACATCGTCCGTCCGTTTCTTCTTTTATAATTTTTAGCTCATAGGAAATAGAGGTGAGAAAAGATACCACATTAAACATATTGAGCATTGAGTGAATTTCCATAAGAATTAGTGGTTTTTTAGACAAAATGGTGTTTTTTGCGCCAGCTAAGACAAGAGATTCAGCCCCCTCAACATCTATTTTCATTACATCAGGGGCTTCTTGTATCCCCAGCTCTCCCTTGAAAAGGTCAATAGGAACTGTTCTTACTTTTATTTCTTTAAATCCTCTTTGTTTAAACGCACCCCTTTCCCAGATAGTGTCAGCTGTATCAATAAATCCTCCAGAACTCCTTCCGCTTTCAATGTCGTCACTCATACTGAATTCTTCTGTCCCTAAAACATTAGAAACAGCAACGCCTAATATATTGATTATGTTTTTTATGTCATCATTTTTAGCACATATAATTTCAAACCTCTCTACATTTTTTGGATTAGGCTCAAAAGAATATACCTTGCCCGTACTTCCTACAAGTCTTGCGAAGTATAGGGAGTGGAATCCTATATGAGCACCGATATCAAAAATTACTTTCCCCCGCAAGTCTTCCGAGGTTAGTCTGTCAAAAAGAAATGTGTCGTACGTGTTGTTGATGATCGTTTTTTGCCAAGGTCCGCTAGGATCAAAAAATATTTTTATGCCATTGAGTGGCTTATAGGTGAGAGTAACCCATTCAGGAGAAAATACCCTCTGTTTTACTAAATGCTTTTTTAGAAGTGCGTAGAAGAGTGGTGGGGTTATATTTTTTATAAAGTTTTTCATGTTATTTTTTTAAAATAAAATATCTAGTCCAGGCGCTCTCATTTGGTATATAACTTTCTTTTATTTTGAGACCACTTTTTTCTATTTCTTTAGCCACCCGGTTGTATGGATAGTCAATATTTCCCATCTCCCAATGGTGTCCACACGGAGCCCAGTATTTCTTGTTATTAATAGCTGGAATTCTTATTTGCATGTTTTTCTCTTTAATGAACGGTAGTTTGAACGTTAATCGTAATAATGATTTTCCGTGATCTGGTATGGAAATGATAACATTCTTTTTTGCAACTCGGCTCATTTCTTTTAGAGCTACAGAGAAGGATGAAAAAGGCAAATGTTCCAGAATTTCGAACGCTACCGCCATGTCGAAAGAATTATCCTCGAAGGGCAGTTTAAGGACATCACCAATAATATCCGGATTAGTTTTTGGGTCGTTATCAATAGCTACAACCTTTATATTATTTTCCCTTAGTATTTTGGCTGTAATACCACTGCCGGTTCCAATTTCTAGGACACTTTCGGGATTTTGATTAAAAATATTTTGATATTGATGATAATAGCTATACCACCTCGGCTTATGGTTATACTCTTTTTTGAGATAGATATTTGTGTTTTCGGACTTTTCCATTTTATTACTTTTTAAGGTGGTATAGACCAGTTCCAAATCCTCTAGTAGGGGAATAGTCGTTAATTAAGTCATTTCCGTAAATATATTTTTCTTCAACTAGTTTTAATGGCTTAAATAATTCTAAAACATAGTCACGGGTAAAGGCGCGATGAGCGTTAAAGTAAATCTTATTTTCAGTGTCAACTGGGACAGAAATATAAAGATTGCCATTATCTGCAAGAACGCGAATTAATTCTTTTGCTGATTTTTCTGAACCAAACTGGTCTATAGGGTCACCATAGCGCCCAAGCCCAATGTGTTCGAGGACACAAATTGAGCTAAGAGACGTAATCTCATTATCCCTGAAAGGCAATTCCGTAATACTTCCTTTGATAAAAAATAAATCCTGAAGTGAAATGGAGAGAGGTCTAATGTCTATCATCGTTGTTGGGACAAATTGAGATATTATCCCAACCATAAGTGCCTGAGACCCAACGTCATAGTGTCTTGTTGGTTTATTTTCAAAAATTTTTTTTGCACACCAAGTATTTTGCAGAAAATATATTGGGTCAATATTGGTTAACGTGGTTTTGTCGTAAATTCTAGGAAATAAGTCCTCAGTGCTTAATTTGTAGTTCTTGTTTTTCCCACTTTTTTTAAATAGATGATAGTCAAGTAAAAAATGGATAAATGCGCGGAGGCGTTCAAAAAAATTCGGCTTTACGGAAAAAATACGAATAAAAATTACAGCGTATTTTAATAGCGGGATTTTTTTTAAGAGTGATTTCATTTTTTAATACTACTTTTGCATCCAGGTTAGATGCCACTTTTTTTTAAAAGATCACTCGAAGAATATATTTTTGGTAAATCTAAAATCTGAAATTTGATATTTAAGTTTTTACAAACTGTGGCCTCGCTAGTTTCTAAGTTGCCTTCTTTTCTGTCACCACTATTGAAAAATATTAAATTTTCTTTTGGATACTTATTTCTAAGGTATTTTAGTGATTCACATTGTGTTTTGTCTTTATCTATTGATATGAATATTTCATCAACAGATTTTAAGTTGCTGATTATTTTAGCTCGATGATCTTCGTCCATGAATGGAAAAGAACCTTTTAGCGCTACTTGTTTGTCGCTGTTTATTATACAAATAAGTTTATCTGAGTGTTTTTTTGCTCCGTTTATATATTCAACATGCCCATAGTGTAATGGGTTAAAATAGCCAGATACTATTCCTATTATCATGTTTATTGTTTTAAACGTTAGAAAACTGGTTTTTTCTAACCACTTGGTAACCTTTTATTAGTTCAGTTATAGCATTTTCTATCGATACTTGTGGCATGAATCCAGTCTTTTCTATTTTTTCATTACTAATTACGTAATTTCTTTTGTCTGGATCTTCACCAATAGGGGACTCAATAAATACAAATTTAGGTAATTGTTCTTTGATTTTTTCACACAATTCAGATTTGCTTAGGTTCGCATCTGATAGACCAACATTATATGTTTGATTCTTCATGCTCTCAAAGTTCTCAATTGCGTGGAGGAAGGCACGTGAGACATCTCTTACGTGTATGTAGTTTCTTTTAAAGTGTGGCTCAAACAAAACAACAGCGCGGTCTGTTATGGCTCGATATACGAAATCATTTACAAGTAAGTCCATGCGCATTCTTGGACTAACCCCACAAACTGTTGCAAGTCTAAATGTAATAGCATTGCCCGCTTCAAGAAGGGCCTTTTCTGTTTCAACTTTTAATCTTCCGTAAAGTGAGACTGGTTCAAGTGGACTGTTTTCGTCGCAGTACGCAACCCCTTCCTCCATTCGCCCATAACCACTATTTGTGTTCGGGAAAATTATTTTTTGTTCTGGGGTGCGAAGTTTAAGGAGCATTAGAATTGCGTCGCGGTTTATACTTGTAGCGCTTAGTGGGTCCTGGTCGCATAGGGGGGCACCAACTAAACAGGCGAGCGGTATTATATAATCCTTGTCGGCAATATGCTCCTTAATCAATGACTCGTTTCTTGCGTCTCCTCGGATAATTTTTAAGGTTTTGTAATTACAGACATCAAGAAGTGGCGACTGTTTAAAAAGAAAATTATCGATTACGGTGACCTCGTGTCCAGCCTTAAGTAAATCTGGAACTAAAACTGCTCCTATATATCCCGCCCCACCAGTTACAAGTATTTTTTTCATATTTTTTTATTATATATTCAAAACAAAAACCTTTCAATTAAATTAGTTTGGATACACAATCGAAGTACCCTTGTCTTCAAATTTAAATTCGAGGATATTTTCTTTAAATTCTTCTACTATTTTCTTTTTAACATCACTATTGCATATCACCATCAGGAAACCACAGCCACCACTACCGAGAAGCTTTATTCCGTAGGCGCCCATACTCATAACTTTTTCCGCCATTTTATCTATTTTTTCAGTAGAGATAAGTGATGATATTTTACGTTTTTCATTCCACGACTCTAGTAACAATTCCCCAATACCCCTTATGTCTTCTTTTATAAAATAATCATAAGCTTTTAGAGATAAGTCCAGTATCTTTTTTTTGTCTTTATTTTCATGAGACTGAGCTATTTCGTTTTGGTTTCTTTGGTCGTTTGTGTAAATTAGGACAATAGACTCCTCAAGTTCTCGTTTAAATTTATCTGAAACAGGAATAGGAGTAACTTCAAAGTCCCCGTTCCTATCTATTTTTATGGTGTTAAATCCTCCATATGCTGCCCATATTTGATCTTGAATACCACCACTTTCTTTTAAGATGTTTCTCTCGATATGAATAGCTGTTTTTGCGATATCTTTTTTTTCTGAAAACTCCCCCTTTAGATTTTTCATAAGGTGTATCATCCCAGCACAAAAAGAGGATGAACCACCTAGTCCCGTCCTAGAGGGAACGTCTGCCGAGGAGGTGAAATCAATATGATTGCGTATATCGTGGTATTTTAGAACTTCTCTAATAAGGGGATTTTGCACCTCTTCAAAAGACGAAACCACCTCAAGTTTAGAGTAAGCTATCGAGTGTTCTTTTGGTAGAATTTTAGGTCTATATCTGGCGGAGAGCCATATATATTTATCAATCGTGGTGCCGATAATAAAAGAACCATGTTCTTTGTAAAAAGATTCATAATCTGTAGATCCACCAAAAAAAGATATTCTAAGCGGTGATTTTACTATTATCATATAGAGTTTAACATTTTACACAGCTTAGGAATTAGATCTTTATTTAGGTCTGGGTAGTTTCCAATATACCACCCAAAATGGTGAACGTGGTTTGTGTTTGGGTAATTTAAATATTCATTACCAAACAATTTTCTTAAGTAAGGTTGCATTAGCTGGTTTCCACCGCCAGACATTCCTCTTCTAAATTCTACACCGTTTTCTTTTAATGTTTTTTCTATTAGATCTCTCTTTTTAAAGTCAGGATTATTTAAAAGTAGGGTAAAGGCGTAATTAGAATTACCGGTTTGGTTAAAGTTTGTGAAGTATTTTTTGGAGTCGAGGTTTTTTAGGAAAATTTTTAAGTTGTCTTTTCTTGTTTTGTTGTTTTTGTCCAATCTTTTCAATTGGTTTAACGCCATAACGGCGTTAATTTCGCCATTTCTCATATTGTAGGCAGGAGATGAGAATATAAAATCTGTATTTAAATCTTTGTATTTTTTTGCGTAATCTTTTTTTATTTTTTCATTTGTGCTTTCACGAACCATTCCATGTGACCTAAACATCCTTGCGTATTGATATATTTTTTCGTCATTTGTGCAAACCATACCACCTTCAACTGAAGATAGGTGATGTGCGTAGTAAAAAGAAAAATTAGATACTAAACCAAAGGATCCACACTTTTTATTTTTAAAGGTTGCCCCGTGTGATTCACAGGTGTCTTCAATTAGTATTATTTTCTTTTTTTTGCATAAATCTAATAGTTCTTGGGTAAGTCCATTATACCCAAGAATATGAGTTAAAAAGATGGCGCGAGTTTTTGGGGTTATTTTTTTCTTTATTTCCTCAATATCTATCGCTAGTGTCGTTAGGTTGATATCACAAAACACAGGAGTAAAACCATTTTGTAGAACTGACGCAATGTCAGATACCCACGTTAGTGGCGGTACAATTATCTCTCCTGTTCCGTATAGCTCTTTTAAGACAAGCATTGTAATTTGGTTAGCTGAACTTCCAGAGTTTACAAAAACGCTATATTTAACTCCAAGCCATTTTGACCAACTTTCTTCAAATTCCCTGACTTTTTTTGATTGCGTTAGGATGGGGATATTTTTTTGTGATAGAAACGAAATAACCTTATTAACGTCGTCTTTTGAAATGTTGTTATACATTAGTGGCCAGTTACTAGTTTTTGCCTGTTTTTTCATTTTATTTTCGTAGTTTATACTTATTTAGTGTTAGATTCCATAGAATATCATAATTAGGCACTTAATGAGAAGGCGAGTATTTTCGTGAACTTAATTTAAGACTTTAAGGTTTTTGACGGTAAAATTGACAGAGGTATTTTTTTTACATAACATTACATGATATTTTATTCTCTTGATTAAATAATTAAAAATTATGAAACAACAAAAAAATAAAAAATCTGAGGCAAGATTAAAAAAAATTAAAAGAGTTTTGATTACGGGTATTTCGGGGTCAGGGGGTAGTTATTTGGCCGAATATATAGTTAAAAATCATCCTAAAATTGAAGTTCATGGGATGGGTCGCTGGCACAGCACTACGGTTACAGACAATCTTCACGAGATTAGAGATAAGGTTACCTTACATGAATGTGATCTTATGGATTTTAGTTCTGTTTTATCGGCACTAGAAAAAAGCAAACCAGATGCAATTTTTCATTTGGCAGCCCATGCTAATGTGCGTGCGTCTTTTCAAACACCACTCTCTGTTTTGAATAATAATATTATGGGTACAGCAAACCTGTTTGAGGCTATTCGCGCGGCAAAAATTAACCCGCTTATCCAACTTTGTAGTAGTTCGGAGGTTTATGGCGTTGTAGATCCAAAATATGTTCCAATAAACGAAAATACCCCAATGTGCCCAACGAGCCCTTATGCTGTTTCAAAGGTGGCACAAGATATGCTTGGTTATAGCTATTTTAAGTCATATAAAATGCCGATAATAAGGACGAGGATGTTTACTTATTTGAACCCTCGTAGAACTGATCTTTTTGCAACTTCTTTTGCGAGACAAGTAGTTAGAATAGAAATGGGCTTACAGAAGGAGTTGGTACACGGAAATCTTGATTCAATAAGAACGATTATTGACGTAAGAGATGCCATGAGGGCATATTGGGACGCGCTTATGTACTGTGAACCAGGGGAGGCTTACAACATTGGAGGCACCACAACAATGTCCGTACGTGATTTTTTAGATACACTAATATCTCTTGCAAAAAAACCAATTCCAACTAGGGTAGACCCAGCACTACTTCGTCCATCAGATGTAACACTTCAAATACCTGATACTAGTAAATTTTGTGAAGTGACAGGATGGGAGCCAAACTACACCTTTAAAGAAAGCATGGAACACCTCATCAATCATTGGCGTAAAGAGGTTGCAAAAGAAATAACCGCCACTAAATAATTATTGTTTACGTGTATAAAAAAGCAATCAGGTATTGCTTTTTTTTGTAATTTGTGATATAAAATTAAAAGAGAAAGTTCCTTAAATATGGGACAGTCCCAACTCAAATCAATCACTTATAGAGAGGTGTATCGTGGATAAAAAATTAGACGTTTTGTTTGTTAATCCCGATTCGTCCTTTCAGGCTTATCAGGGGTTGAGTGAAAAATACACAGCAATTGAACCGCCAACCTGGGCGCTTTTGTTGGCCCAAAGTTGTCGGGCGAAAGGTTTTGGTGTCGCGATTCTTGATTGTGGCGCCGAGCACCTCTCTGTCGATGAAGCGGTTAAACGCATTGACGACATGAAACCACGTCTGGTTTGTTTCGTGATGTACGGGCAGAATCCCAACTCTGGTACAGCCAGTATGGCTGGAGCGGAGCTTTTGGGCGAAGCCTTGAAACACGAGTTCCCGGAATACCCAACATGCTTTGTTGGGTCTCATGTCAGTGCTTTGCCACGCGAAGTTCTCGCACTTGATTGTGTCGACATCGTTCTCTTGAACGAAGGCGTTTACGCACTTCACAATCTTCTTCGGACCGACCTGGAAAAATCATCGTTTTTTACTGTGAGGGGAATTGGATTCAAGACAGGAGGAGCCTCCATCCTGAATCCACCCGAACAGGTCGTTCCGCAAGAAAGAATGGACGAAGACTTGCCAGGCTACGCGTGGGATCTTCTGCCTTATCGTGAAAAGCCGTTGGATATGTATCGTGCGCACATTTGGCACGCTGGCTTCAATCAAAACAACCGGAGTCCGTTCGCCGCTATCTATACCTCACTGGGCTGTCAGTTTCGCTGTAATTTCTGCATGATCAACATCGTAAACCGTAACAATAACGGCGACGATATTTCCGCGGCGGATTCACCCGGGATGCGTTTTTGGTCGCCGGGTTTCATCGCAGGCGAGCTCGAAAAGCTTTCCAAGATGGGCGTCAGGACGGTTAGGATTTCCGATGAGATGTTTTTCCTGCAAAGGAAATATTTCGAACCGCTTCTCAACTTTGTTGTTGAAAGAGAGCTGGGACTTCGCATGTGGGCATATGCTCGCGTCGACAGCGTCCAGTCGCGGTATCTCGACCTTTTCAAAAGGGCAGGCATTGATTGGCTTGCTCTCGGGGTTGAGTCGGGGAACCAAAATGTCCGCAAGGAAGTTTCGAAAGGGACTTTCAAGGATGTGAATATCCGTGAAGTTGTGAAGACGGTCCGCGATCATGATATTAACGTTATCGCGAACTATATCTTTGGCCTGCCGGAAGATTCAGTCGGAACGATGCAGGAGACACTCGAGCTTGCGATGGAGCTTAACACGGAAGAAGCGAATATGTATCCGTGCATGGCATTGCCGGGGAGTTCTCTCTATGTCGAGGCAAAGAAGAAGGGGATTGTTTTGCCGGATTCTTATGCCGGCTTTGGATTCCTTTCTTATCATTGCCAACCGATGCCCACAAAACATTGCACATCCGCGGAAGTTTTAAGGTTCCGCGATGAAGCATGGGACATCTATCATTCCAACCCTGCTTTCCTCTCTTTGGTGGAAAAAAGGTTTGGTTTGGAACAGCGCAAAACCATCGAAGGACTACTTGGTTTTCACTTGAAGCGTAAGATTCTTGGGGACCTCACTCCAGGGGGGTAGTTTTCAGAAGGAACTTAAGCCGCACATGTTGCATCTCGTCATGTGCGGTTTTTTTTATTGCTTAAATACCAAAGAAAGAACATTTGTTTTTAAATATATACGTTATGATATAATCGTAAATTATGGATACAAACCAGACACCTTTTCAGAAAGGGAAAGAATTAACCCCAGAAGATTTAATTAATTTTGAAACAGAAATTGCGGATTTATTTAATTCTGCAAAAATTCCTTCCCCTGTACATCTTTATTATGGAAATGAAAAGGAAATAATAGAAGTATTCCGTGATGTTAAAGAGGAAGATTGGGTGATGTGTTCTTGGCGAAGTCATTATCAGTGTCTTTTAAAGGGGGTGCCGGAAGATAGGCTTCGCGAAGAAATTCTCGCAAATAGATCAATATCACTATGTTTCCCAGAACAGAGAATAGTTTCTTCTGCAATCGTTGGTGGGATTCTTCCTATTGCAGTTGGGGTTGCAATGGGGATTAAAAGAAGTGGAGGAAAAAATAAAGTTCATTGTTTTATGGGAGACATGACATCAGAGACAGGCATAGCACATGAGTGCATTAAATACGCGACAAACCATGATTTGCCAATACGTTTTATTATTGAAGACAATGGAAAATCTGTGTGTACAGAGACACTTAGCACATGGAAGCAAGATAAACTTACATACGAAGATTCTAAAAATCCTAATGTGGTTTATTATAAATACCAAACTAAATATCCTCACGCTGGGGCAGGGGAGCGTGTTCAATTTTAACTTATGAAATATTTTGAAGAACTTAGTCGCGCGATGGAAATGATTGCACAAGATGAAAGGTCTTTTTTTATTGGGCAGGCAGTGGCGTGTCCAGGAACTGCAATGACCACAACACTTAAAAATGTTCCAAAAGAAAAACTTTTAGAACTTCCAGTTGCTGAGGAAATGCAGATGGGAATGTCTATCGGGCTTGCGTTAGCTGGGCACGTCCCAGTAAGTATTTTCCCAAGGTGGAATTTTTTGCTTGTAGGAACAAACCAGCTGGTTAATCATTTAGACAAATTGTCTATTATGTCAAACGGAGGCTATCAGCCAAAAGTTATTATACGTACCGGCATTGGTTCTGTCCGCCCTATGCACCCACAGTTTCAGCACATAGGTGATTATACCGAAGCGTTTCGTCTGATGTGTCCAAATGTTGAGATAATTCGTCTTGAAGAACCAGAAGATATTTTTCCTGCGTACAAAAAGGCCCTAGAAAGAGAGGACGGTAAAAGTACTATCTTGGTGGAATACGGGGATTATTATAACGAGAAGTAATAGACATAGAAAAATCAAGTTTTTTAGAATATAAACCTTCTATTGAAACAGGTTATGCTCTTGATTTTGGAAGAGTCCATTCCCCAGACGAAGCAGATAATTTTACTGGAGCAGTTTTACAAACAAAAATTGAATCGAAGGGTGATATAAATTTTTTAATCACCTCAAATCCAGCACATTTGAGCATTGATTCTATTGAACTAGGGGTCATTCCCCAGAACCAGTTTGCATAACCCTCTTCTGGTTCATATGGAGTTGTTATCCCAATTTGGCTGGTCATTTTTCTGTTCCAGATTTTTCTCTGGTTTTCATCTAAAAATGGATATAGTACTGCTACGTTCTTCATTCCCGGAACTTCTGGAATTGACGCAGTATTTAAGATGAGAGTTTCTCCGCAAATAGCACGAAGTCTCGTGAGGAGGTGAATAGGGTCTGGTGTGTGATATAGAACTCCAGAACATAGCACAACATCACATACTCCAATTGCATCGGTTGTTGAAGACTGATGGATATCTCCTTGAACGAATCCAATGTTGGAATTTCTTTTATTTTTCTCTTCTATAAATTTCGGACTCTCGGGATATATATCAACGGCCGTTACTTTTCCTGCCCCACTTTCTTCTGCAATGAATGAATTTAATCCATTTACACCCCATAGTGCGCCAACGTCAGCAAAAGATTTTCCTTTAACATATTTCCTAACCAAGTCGGCATTAGTAGTTTGTTTTATTCCAGTTATTTTTTTTAGCTTTCTTAAGGCTCTATTGATCAGAGTGTTGTGTCTAGCCAGTGTAATAATTTTGTATAACATAATCAGTGTTTCTAATTTTAATAAATAAATTCAGGTGTTATTTCTTTATTCTTTATCTCCAGCCACTCTTCAGACGAAGATAGAAACGAAAACCAGTCTGAACCAAGCTCTACCATTCTATTATTTTTTTTAAATAAAATCATCCCTACTTTATTTTTTATGATTTTAATTTTATTTACAAAGAAATTGTCTGGGTTTTTTCCCAAATAGAACTTGTTTAATCTGTCGGTTTCAGACGCCATCTCTTTTGCTAGGGTTTTGCTTGCACTTTGTGGGGTTACTATGTTTACGTAAGAGTACCCAGTATACCAAGCAATTTTTGCCATTCCGGACGTAATCCGTAAAGACATTTCCATATCTGCTCGTTTGAATACGGGGTCTCGTAGACCTATTAGTGGAATAGAGGTGCGACGTAAGATCATGCCGAGTTCACAGAATGAAAATGGTATGTGATTTTTTTTGTATTCTTTAAAAGTATTTACATAGGTAAGAGCTTTAAGTTTCCCATTGGAACCAAGAACTCCACCCTCGGTATTTACTAGATCTATTTCAGGGTGTTTCATCATAAACTCTTTACAGGCGTTTATTGATTGATAATGTGACGCATCATCATCTGCCATGAACCGAAGAAGACTACCCTTTGATATTAGGATTAACTTGTTTATGGCGTGAGCGACACTTACGTCTGGTTCTGATAAATAAAAATCAATACGCCCGAGACTTTTTAGTTCAGCAAGATATTCTTTTGTACCATCAGAACTTTGCCCATCTGCTACTAAAATGTCCTCATCTTCTTTTTTTTGAGAAATTAATTTTTCTAAAGTAACCTTTAGGTATGGAAGCTTATTTCTGGTTACTACAAGATAGGATAGATTTATATTTTTTTCCATAGATTTTATTCTTGGTCATGATAAAGTCTGGCTACTTTTTAGTCAAGAAATCAAAATGTTTTAAAATTTACAAATATAGGTTATTTATGAGATAGTAAGTACATGTTTATCAAAGACAGAATTCAAACATCTATTGATACAAAGAAGAGACTATTAGATGATGCTAGGATTATTAGTATTGCGGAAGATATAACCAAAACTATAACAGAAAGCTATAAAGCTGGTAATAAAACCTTATGGTGTGGTAACGGAGGAAGTGCTGCTGATGCTCAGCACCTAGCCGCAGAACTTTCCGGACGGTATTATTTTGACAGAGAACCACTCTCTTCTGAGGCACTTCATGTTAATACTTCTTATCTTACCGCTGTTGCTAACGACTATTCCTACGATGTTGTCTATTCAAGGTTAATAAAAGCCCTTGGCAAAAAAGGGGATGTTTTAGTTGGACTCTCAACTTCTGGTGGTTCAAAAAATGTAATTTTAGCACTAGAGGAGGCCAAAAATATCGGGATGATAACAGTCGGTTTTACGGGGGAGAAGCCTTCAAAAATGGATTTATTATGTGATTACATAATAAAAATTCCTTCAAGCGACACTCCTCGTATACAAGAATGTCACATGTTGTTGGGGCACTCTATTTGTGAGGGGGTTGAGCAAAATCTTTTTGGTGAGTAAAAGTTTTTATTCTGTAAATATCTCCCCCTCATAGTTTTCAGTTTTTTTCTCCACCCTCCACATATAAAGGGGAATAAAACAGACATGACTATTTTTAAATGTTTCAGCGACTTGGAAATTAAAATCTTTATCAGCACCACGGCCCATAAAGGACGGCCAAGTCCGCTCTTTTAAGTTTCTAAATTTTACTTTTTCAGTAACTTCTCGCTTAAAAAGAGGGGAGTTCCCAGCTCCAGGATAGTTTTCGTATGACCCAAAAAATAATCTGTGTATTATTCGGAGTCTTTTTAGGTGGAATGGGGTAATTTTATTTAACGATGTAGAAATTCTTGCCACAAATCCTTTTGATCTTTGGGACATGAGGTAAAGATCATTAGGGGATAGAATTTTTAAATTATTTAGAAATTTTTCTGATAATAATTTTTTGTTTAAATACTTTTCATCAAAATTAATCCAATCAAGCGTAAGGTGGGTAGAATTATATTTCTCTAATAAATTAAATTGAATTTCAATTCTGTTTAAAAACGATGCATCGTCTGCATCTTGAAATGTTATTAACGCTCCCTTTGCGTATTTAAAGCCAGTATTTCTTGCTGAATATCCCGCATTTACGTTACGATTTAGTTTTTTATCAAAGCGATTTGGATCACTTTCACTATCTACAACTTTTATTCTAGTATCCTTTTTGGATATTTCTTCAACTATTTTTTTTGTATTATCGGTACTTGCGTCATTAACTACGATTATTTCTAAGTTTTTATAAGTTTGATTAATTATAGACTCAAGAGCGATAGAAATTGTTTTTTCACAATTGTAAACTGGGATTATTACACTGATTAGTGGATTATTCATATTTTTAATTCTTTTTCTATGAATTTTTTACATGCATCAGTATGAGCTTTTCTTGTGTAATGATTTCTAGTATATTCCCAGGTTTTTTTTGAAATCTTTTTAGCTTCAACTTCTGTTATTTTTGAAAATTTAGTTATTGTTTCAATTATTGATTCTGGTGTTGGGTTTTCTAGTGGAATATATCCAGAAGCTTCATCAACCCCAGTTTCGGGGGAAATTATAGGAATTAATCCCGCATGCATCGCAAGGACTATTGTTCCAGATGTTCCTTCCGCTCCTGACGGATATACGACTGCCGAGCATTTATCAATGATACCCTTGAATTTTTCTCCAGTAACATCAACTCTCCCGTAATAATTAATATTAGGAGTTTCATAAAGTTCTTTTTTGTACTCTTCTGTAAAATCTTTTTCAGCGGAAGCTGGCCCAAGTACGTGAAGGTTAAATTCAGGCATTTTACTGAACGCCTCAAGTGTTATATCAAGCCCCTTTAGGACCGCTCCGCCACCACCCATCCATACAAAATTTTTCATTGATTCACTAAAATCTTTATTTTCAGGATAATCAAATTCTTTTACTGAAGATATCGGGATATGTATTACAGGTTTATTATACTTTTCAAATGTTTTGAATATTGTCTTATTTCCAAACCCTATTATGTAGTCTGCAAGTTCTCCATTTTTTGATGGATCCAACTTTCTTCTTGGAATCATTCTAACTCCACGCCTTTTTTCTAGCGCCAAAAGTCTTGATTCCTCAGCTTCATTGTAAGCTTTCCAATCAGACATGAATTCAAAAAAAACTTTTTTACAGTCTTTTGGGAGATAGGGAAGAAATCTCTCCAGGTTTTTTTCAGAATCTATACAGATCTTATACGGTTTTCGGGGAGTGAATTCGGTGTTCTTTGAATCTATTATGTCAGAAGAATATCCTTTTTCGCTTAAAATTCTTGCTAGTTCATAACACTCCCAGTACATCGTGTGGTAGTTCGAAAGAGGTTCCCAAGGCGCGTTGGTGAATGGCTCGGTAATGTACGAGATTAATACATCTCCCTTCTTTTTTCCCAAAGCTGGCATATGAACAACTCCTAAAAATTTATTTGTTATTTTATTTCTGTACGCCCAGTAAATGGCTTTTACCTTACTCATGATATTTTTGGTGATGTTTAAACCATAGTGCTAAGCAAAATATTGACCAAAGTTTATATTGAGCTTTATCATCATTTTTTTTGTAAGAAGTGTCAAATATATTTAATACTTCTTCTTTTTTTAAAAATTTATACAACTGAGTATCTTCACTTAGTGTTTTTTTGATAAAACTTTTAACACTTTCTGTTTGAAGCCACTCTTTAACCGGCGCACCGAAACCTTGTTTTCTCCTGTATACAAATTCTTTTGGCATAATTTCTAAAAGAATATCTTTTAAAATTATTTTGCCACCATTTTTATTCATCTTGAATTCAGTCGGTAAATTGTAGACAAATTCCGCCAACTTGTAATCTAAAAAAGGGGAGCGGACTTCAAGTCCGTGCACCATGCTCATCCGATCTATTTTCACAAGAAGTTGCCCTGGTAGATAAGTAGTCAAATCGAATATATTTATTTGTTTTGTCCTATTGAGCCACGTGTTTTTATTAGTACATTTTTTTTCAATATCATCACTTAGTAGTGATTTATCTATCAATAAATTTAGGCGGTCTTTTTTAGAAAAAATAGCAGTGTGTTTTAAGTATTCCTTGAATTGATTTGAGAAAAAGAAATTCTTTAGACGAATAAGTTTATTAGTATTCCAGTATTTCCAGTACCAACCGTATCCCATAAACAATTCATCGGCCCCATCACCGGACATCACTACCTTAACTTTCGATGACGCAAGGCCCGATATCAAATACTGAGAAAGATTTGAAGAATCAGCATGTGGTTCATCTAAATAATCCACAACTTTCTCTAATTCATTAATTAACTCACTCTTTGTTTGTAGTGTGTAGTGCTCTGTTCCTATTTTTTCTGATGCTTGCTTTGCGAACGGAAGTTCATTGATATACCCTTCATACCCAACAGAGAATGTTTTTACTTGTTGTTTGGTATATTTCTGCGTATATGCAGTTATGATGGTTGAGTCAACACCACCAGAAAGTAAGCTACCTATCTCAACATCAGCTACTGTGCGTTTTTTTACAGCATTATTAAGTAGATCCTTTATTATTTTTTTTGCTTCTTCATACGATATTTCACTAGGATTATTTTTTAGTTGCCAGTATTGCCAGTTTTTAATCTTCCCATTTTTTACAATACACGCATGCGCTGGTTGGAGTGTGTGAATGTTTGAGTACACTGTTTTCCATGGTGGTATGTATGAAAGTTGGAGGTAGTTATCAATTGCTATAGGGTCAACTTTTCCCTTAACCAACCCGCTAGCGAAAAGCGCCTTAATTTCTGAAGAGCCCAAGAACATGTCGTTAATCCATGTATAGTAAAATGGTTTTTTGCCAAATCTATCTCGTGCAATAAAAAGTTCTTTTTTTTCATCATCCCAGATTGCAAAGGCAAACATTCCGTCTAGATATTTTGGACAATCAATCCCATATTCTATGTACGCCTTGAGAATCACTTCAGTGTCAGAGTTTGTGGAAAAAATGTGACCTTTTTCTTTAAGGGTTTTTGTGAGCTCTTTGTAATCATAAATTTCTCCATTAAAAACGATTGTGAGTTGTTTTGAGTTGTCACGCATCGGTTGATGCCCGCCATTGATATCCACCACAGAAAGGCGTGTTTGTCCTAGTGTAGTGTTCTCTATATTTATAGAACCTTTTTCGTCTGGCCCCCTTTTTGAAAGAGAAAAAAGCATTTCGCCTATATTTGCGCTTTTTGTGTTGTTTTTGCTATTTTCGACAATAGTTATTATTCCGCACATGGTTTTTTAAGATAATAAATTAAAATGGTAATAACTATTCTTACATTCTTATTTTTTTGTTTTTGGTGTTTAACCCTGTCTACGTTTACTTACGATACATTGAAAAGTCATACTTGGGAACCCTGCTGTTATCTGGTTTGTTATAGATTCCATTTCTTCGTATTTTATTATAATATATGGTTTCATTATGCCTTTTGTGTTTAAAAAACTAGAGATTCCTGAGGTTATATTAATAGAACCAGTGGTTTTAAAAGACGACAGGGGTTTTTTTATGGAAACACACAAAGAAAGTATTTTTAAAGAAAACGGTATTCCATCTTTTGTACAAGAAAATCAGTCTTTTTCAACAAAAGGTATTCTTAGGGGGCTACATTACCAAGAAAGCCCAATGGCACAGGGTAAATTAGTACGTTGTGTTAAAGGAGAAATATTTGATGTTGCTGTTGACATAAGAGATGGCTCTAAAACAAAGTACTCTTGGGTGGGTGCTATTTTGTCTGAAGAAAATCATCACGAACTTTATATACCAGAAGGTTTTGCTCATGGGTTTGTCGTCTTGGGTGATAGTGCCGAAGTTATTTATAAATGTACTTCTGAATATTCTTCTGAGCACGAAAGAGGAATATTATGGAATGATCCAAAAGTAGATATAGCATGGCCAATTTCAAATCCAATTGTTTCTGAGAGAGATGAGCAATATAAATTATTATGAACGATGAAGAAAATATCACAAAAAAATATAAAGGGAAGGAGGTCTTAATAACTGGTGGTTTAGGGTTTATTGGGAGCAACTTGGCACATCAGCTTGTTTTCCTTGGAGCAAAAGTTACGATATTAGATAATTTGGCACCTCTTTACGGTGGAAATATTTTTAATATAAATGGAATCGAAGATAAAGTGTTGTTGGTAATGGGGGATATTAGAGATCAAGAACTAATAGAGAAACTCGTTCTTGGTAAAGATTTTATTTTTAATTTAGCCGCCCAAGTAAGTCCTATTGATAGCGGAAATATCCCTTTTGATGATCTTGAGATAAATTGCAAAGGTTACTTGACCATATTAGAGTCGTGTCGAAAATTAAACAAAGAAGCAAAGATAGTATTTCCAAGTTCTCGTTTGGCGTTAGGAAAAATTACAGAAAATCCCGTAACGGAAAATCATCCAGCAAATCCTCTCAACCTATATGGTGCACATAAACTTACAAATGAAAAATATTCTTTTCTGTATAATAAAAACTATGGATTAAATACAGTTGTTCTTCGTATAACTAATCCATATGGTGAACGTCAACAAATAAAACATAGTAAATATTCTGTACCGGGGTGGTTCATGCGACTTGCAATGGAGGGGAAGACTATAAATATTTTTGGTGATGGTACCCAAAAACGCGACTACATACACATAAGTGATTTGGTGGAGGCGCTACTTCAGGCTGGCATAAACCAAACCACCAATGGTGAGTTGTATAACTGTGGAGTTGGGAAATCGGTTGAGCTTAAAGAAATGGTTGAGCTTATTGTGCGAATTGTGGGATCTGGGAATATAGAACATGTTTCTTGGCCAGAAAACTATAAAAATGAAGAAACAGGTAACTTTGAAAATGATATGTCTAAATTTTACAAAGATACCGGATGGAAGCCCAAAACAAGCCTTGAGGATGGACTAACCAAAATGTTTGAGTATTATAAAAAACATAAAGACAAATATATTTTAGGATAGGGAATTACATCCTTATCCACTCTTCGGGGATTAGGTCGCTCGTATCGTTTTTTGGGGCATGGGCGAACCATTTTTTTGGGGCAATAACAATTTTTTCTTTATTTGGGTTAAGCCATGCACCCCACCAACTAAAGCTACTGTTAGCGATAATATGATGTTTGCATTTTGACATTAGTATTAAATCCTCGGCGTTTTTATCGTTATCGTTGTTTACTAAGGTGAATTGAATGTTTAATGATTTTAGTTTTGGTACAAAGTTTTCCAAGACCCAGTTATAATTGTCAGAGAAAATAAAAAAATGTGGATTGTGTGAAGATGTTAGTATTTTTTTGATAGCACTCAGATAATATTCTTCTGAGCAGAAACCATGCCAAGGTGTAATGTGTTCTGACGCATATCTACGAACATGAATTGATATAGCGGTAGTTTCTTCAATCTTTTTTAATATATCTTTACTGTGTGGCGAAAGTGGCGCCCTTAATGTTATCTCTTTCCTTATGTCGCCTTCAATATTTTTAAAATATTTTTCTGTTTGCCAAAAACCTTCATAATAAGAAGCTTTAGACGTGAATGTTTCAGGGTCGTATCTGAAAGATTTTTCTTGGTAATACCAAAACTTTATTATATTTTTTAGTCTTAGACGGTGGTATATAAAATTGAAAAATGAATTATGTTTTCTTAGCCAAATAAAACCAAACAGACCTGAATTTTTTGCAATATTTTCTTTAATATTAAACTTTGATAATCCATATGGATCAGCTGTGTAATAAGTAGAGAAAGGTGTTATGTCTAAAGAAAACCCAACTTTTTTTCTGTCCGATAATGCGCGCGCAAAAGCATATTGAAATATTTGGTTGCATAGACCACCATTAAGTTTTACTACTATTTTTTTCATAATAATTTTTTTATTAATCTCTGAATATAGTTTTTGATACTCCTTTCTTTAATATGAATGATAAGTGCTCGTGGTAGGCGGATAAAAAGAATGGTGGCAACTAATAGTTTGTACGTGGTTTTATCTACGGCCTCTATGTGCCCGTTAAGATATGATTGAAATCGACCAAAAGGGAACATGTGATTTTTAGGGTTCTTAAAGTTCATTGCGGTTACTACTTCATCGCTTTTTTTTATAGATAACTGTGGACTAGATGCTCCACCAAGCCTTTTTTTAAATAACGTTTTTTCATCAACAATAACACCAAACCTGCTAATCGCAGCTAAGCTAAACATGTAGTCTTGCCCCCAAACATTTCTTTGTGGGTATGCATTCCAGGTACTTTTTACAGCTTCTGTTTTAAAGAGTGAGTACATTAAATTACACTTACCAAGTATTTCTGGTTGAAAAACATATTTAGAGACCTGTAAATGCCCTGGATTACCAGAGAGGTTTTTCATCCAGTGAGCCTTCATTAATGTACGACCAAAGGAGTCGATTGCTATCGTACAGGTTGTAACAAGTCCAAGGTTTTTGTTCTTGTTAAAATGTTCTATGCATGTTTCCAGATATTCCTTTTCCCACAAATCGTCTTGCGCCGCCCACATAAAGTATTCCGCATTTGCTTTATCCATGACAAATTTGTAGTTTGCAAACATCCCAATATTTTCTTTTTGCTTAAAGTATGAAATCCGGGAATCTTTTTTTGCAAAATCATTACATATTGTTGCAGTGTTGTCTTTTGAAGCATCATCAGAAATAAAAATTTCCCAATCAGTGAATGTTTGCTCACGTAAAGAATCCAGTGCTTCTTTTAGAAAGCGTTCCCCGTTGTATACAGGCATTCCTATAAATACTTTAGTCATTTATTTTATTCTTTTAAGATACCCCTTGGTATTAAAAGTTGTATCTTCTCCAAACATATTGCAATATTTATTATCAACTACGAAACAGTCATTTGTTTTCATAAAATCTTCAATTGCTCGTAGTGGTCCGCCATTAAGCAACTTAGCTCTTTTGAGTCTAGTTACAATTCCATCCTCAATTATTAAGTATGATCCCACTGGTATTATTTTAGAGAAAGTTTTTATTGTCTCTAGTGTGTCTTCGTATATATGTGAAGCATCGTCGATAACTATTATTTTTAAGAATTTACTGGTATTTTCCAGATCGTAATTTTTCCAGCCATTTGTAAATAGTTTTATGCGTGGATGTTGTTTTAATGTTTTTTCTGTACGATCTTCTATGTCTATTGTGTGGACTTCACCATGCCCTATTGCCTCCATTAAATCGGCAATATATAGAGATGTTCCACCAAAATTGGTTCCAATTTCAATAACAAGGTCTGGCTTAAGTTCAGATATTATCATTTGGTACATTACATAATCAAAGGGACATTTAAGTGTCGGTATGCCTCGATAAGTTACCTTAAAATGCCCACCATATATATCCCAAATGTTATATGCTCCTATAAAATGTTTTAGGATTTTATTTCTGATTAAATAATAATAATTTTTTATTATCTTCATATTATTATTTAATATTCCAGTTTAATTTAGGGCGTACTACTCCAGGTATACGTTGGTTAAAATCATTCTTTTTTGCGGTGTCAAGATTTGTCATAACCTGGAAAACTAAAGCTTCTTGAGCATAAAAATGCACCTTAAGAGGAATCATTGTTGAGAGAGCGATTCCGACTATGTATGTTCCTTCGTTTAGTAAGTTTGCAGGTATCCAAGCAGTAGCACGATGTTTCCCAGTGTTGTTTAATTTTACATCTAAGTCAGAATGGCTAATAAAAGCATACTCACCAGCTCTCGTGAAGATATGTATGTTAGGAACTAAGTTTTGATTGCTTTGTAATACTTCAAAATCCATTTCTACACCAACCTCTTTGTCGGAAAAAACAAATGTGGCCTCCTCTCCCGTTTTGTACACCATTCTTGCCCCAAGAAGTTTTGCAATGTCATTACCTATGTTTTTGTCCGTAAGACTTATCGATGTTGTGTTTCCACTTTTATCATTAAGATAGTGTGTCACAACCTCTTTTGTTTCCCCAACCATTTTTACTGTTCCTTTTTCAAGGAGAATACATTTTTTGCATAAACTCTGGATTGCAGCCATGTTATGACTCACAAAGAGAATCGTTCTTCCGGATTTTTTTGTAACCTCTTCCATCTTACCAAGACATTTTTTTTGGAATTCTGCGTCACCAACAGCAAGTACCTCGTCAACTAAAAGTATGTCTGGTTCCATGTGTGCTGCAACAGAAAATGCGAGACGTACGTACATTCCACTAGAATAGTACTTAACGGGCGTATCGAGGAATTTATCAATACCTGCAAAGGCGACAATTTCGTCAAATTTTTCAACGATTTCTTTTTTTGTCATTCCTAGGATGGCGCCGTTTAGAAAAATATTTTCTCTACCCGTAAGCTCTGGGTGGAAACCGGTTCCAACCTCAAGCAGGGAAGCAACTTTCCCTTTCATTCTGATTTCACCAGTTGTTGGTGGTGTTATTCCTGTAAGTATTTTCAGGAGGGTCGATTTGCCGGCGCCATTTCTTCCAATTACCCCAACCACTTCTCCTGGCTCAATATTAAAGCTGACGTCTTTAAGTGCCCAAAAATCTTCTTTTGTGTCGATACCAGCTATTTCCTTTGCTTTCTTTTTTAGGAACTTAAATGGACTCTTCATAATAGCAGTGAGGATATCTCGGAGTGCTACATAACTTCCACGGTGATGGTTAATCGTGTATTTTTTTCCTAAATTTTTTACTTCTATAATGTTGTTCATATTTTTATGCTATGTCTGCAAAATAGCGCTCTACTTTTTTGAAATAAATAGTACCAATTGCGAGTAGTACTGCGCAGGCGGTAAAAGATATCGCAATAAGTGTCCAGTTGATTGGAGCAGTTCCCAAGAGACTTGCTCGGGCTGATTGAATCACACCCATCATTGGGTTAAGGGCTAGAATCCAAGAATATTTTCCTGCTATACTCGCTGGGTAAATTACCGGAGTAAGGAACATTAATATCTGAATAAAGAATGGGAGAATATATCGAACATCGCGATATTTAACATTTATTGCTGCTAAAAATAATCCACCACCAACAGATGCCATAAAGGTGATTGCAAGTAAGAGGGGGAGGATAAATAATCCCGTAAGATGTGGGGCATATCCATAATAAACCATCATTCCTGCAAGAATTACCGAAGCTATTGCGAAATCAACAAGTTTTGTCGCAACAGATGATAATGGGAGAATTAGTCGTGGAAAATACACTTTAGTTATAATTGCCTGATTACTAATTAACACACTACTTGTTTCTGAAAGAGCGCTAGAGAAAAATTGCCAAAAAAGAAGTCCTGTATAAACAAAGATTGGATACGGCACGTTATCAGAAGGTATTTTTAAGAGAGTTCCAAAAAAAATACTGAAAACGACCATTGTCATAAATGGTTGGAATATTGCCCAACCAACCCCAATAATGGTTTGTTTATAGCGTACCTTGAAATCACGCCATACAAAAAAATACAAGAGCTCTTTGTAATCCCAAAGTTCTTTAAAATCTCTCAGGCTGAGAACTTTTTTTGGTTTAATAATTGTTACCTTTGTCATTTTTTATTCTCTTGTTAATTTTCTGTCTTTAACTTTCTCGTTATCCCTATACCATTCATACGTTTTTTTGATTCCTGTGTCTAAATCTATTTTGTGTTTCCATCCGAGTTTATGTAGCTTGGAAACATTAAGAAGTTTTCTTGGGGTACCATCTGGTTTTGTTTTGTCCCAAATTATTTTTCCACTAAAACCTATTATTTTTTTTGCTTTCTCTGTTAAAGATTTTATTGAAAGATCGACACCTGTGCCTATATTTACTATCTCTGATTCGTTGTAATTTTGCATAAGGAATAAACAAGCATCAGCTAAATCATCAACATGCAAGAACTCTCTTTTTGGGGATCCTGTTCCCCACATGGTTATTTCTTTAGCTTTTGATTCCTTTGCTTCATGAAATCTTTTTATAAGCGCAGGGAGAACATGTGAATTTACTGGATCAAAATTATCGTTTGGCCCATAGAGATTTGTTGGCATGACCGAAATAAAGTTTGTGCCGTATTGCTTATTGTATGCTTGGCACATAAAAATTCCTGCAATTTTAGCAACGGCGTAATTACAATTTGTTGGCTCAAGTGGTCCTGTCATTAGATAAGCCTCTTTAATTGGTTGTGGGGCGAGTTTTGGGTATATGCAAGAACTTCCAAGAAAAAGAAGTTTTTTTACATTGGCACGATAAGCGCTATCAATAATATTATTTTGTACAGATAAATTTTCATGGATGAAGGATGCTGGCATATTTTGGTTCGCCACAATTCCACCGACTTTTGCCGCAGCCAAGAATACATATTCTGGTTTTTCTTTTTTGAAAAAATCAGCGACTTTTTTCTGATTAGTTAAATCAAGTTCTGCTCTGGTCCTAAGAACAATGTTTTTATAACCTTTTTTATTTAGGAGCCTTACAATTGCCGAACCGACAAGTCCATTGTGTCCAGCCACATAAATTTTAGAAGTCTTTTTCATAACCATTTCTATTTTACAAATTTTATGAACTTTTAACTAATTCATAATCCGATTCTGTCATTAACCTCACAAGTTCTTTGAACTTTATTTCTGGTTTCCAACCTAGTTTATTTTTTGCTTTTGAATAATCTCCCCTTAAGACATCTACTTCTGCCGGGCGGAAATATCTTGGATCTATCTCAATTATTGTCTTACCTGTATTTTTATCAATTCCTTTTTCTTTTAAACCTTTACCGCTCCATACAATATTCATCCCAAGAACCCTTCCGGCTTCTTCTACAAATTCACGTACACTGTGTGATTCGTTGGTCGCTAAAATGAAATCATCTGGTTCTTTGTGTTGCAACATAAGCCACATTCCATAAACATAATCTTTTGCGTGACCCCAATCGCGCATTGCATCAAGATTACCAAGATACAGTTTTTGTTCCTTGCCGAGTTTTATACGAGAAAGACCCTGTGTAATTTTTCTTGTGACGAATGTTTCGCCACGTCTTTCGCTTTCGTGATTAAACAATATTCCATTTGACGCGAACATTCCATAGCTTTCACGATAATTTTTTGTTATCCAATATGCGTAAACTTTTGCAACACCATATGGTGAGCGTGGGTGAAAAGGTGTTGTTTCTTTGAGTGGTATTTCGATAGCTTTACCAAACATCTCGCTTGACGATGCTTGATAAAATTTTGTTTTATTTAAACCAACTTCACGCATGGCATCAAGAAGACGAATTGTTCCAAGTCCGGTGACGTCTCCTGTATATTCTGGAATATCAAAACTAACACGCACATGGCTTTGTGCTCCAAGATGGTAGATTTCGTCTGGCTTCACCTCGCTTAAGATACGATTTAGGTTGCTCGAATCCGAAAGGTCTCCGAAATGTAGAAAAAATTTACCATTGTGTTTATGTGGGTCGCTGTAGAGATGATCTATTCTTTGTGTGTTGAAATTGCTAGCACGGCGGATGAGTCCGTGTACTTCATAACCTTTTTCTAAAAGCAACTCAGCTAAATAGGAGCCATCTTGTCCTGTGATTCCAGTAACAAAAGCTACTTTATTTTTAGTTGATACTTTACCGATATTTTTTTTATTTGTTGTTTTTTTCATTTTTATTATTAGCTTTTTATTTTTTATTATTCTTACCATCTGTTGATTTTGGCGACTACCTTCTTTTTTATTTTTAAATAAGATTGCGTTGTTTCTTTTTCTAGATCGGGGGAGAGGATACGAAGTAGTTCTTTTCCCATAATTCTGTATTGTCCGCCGACTTTATTAGCACGAATAAGACCGTTTTTTAGCATACGTTTTACCGTACTATCACTTATTTTAAGAATAGTTTGTGTTTCTGCTGTTGTATAAACAGCATTTGGGTGTATCTCTTCTGTCATGATTTGTTAAGTATTAGTAAAAATAGGGAAGGTGTCAATAAGTGTCAAAAAGTGTCATTTTTGTTACTCTACTATATAACAATATTTAGAACCAAAATGTTACATATTTTATAAGGTTAGACCTTATAATAATTTAGTTTATACTGTAAAAAAATAAAATGACTTTTTATACAAAACGACCATGGGGGAGAATGTGGAAGCTTGTTCACCATAAAAATTTCTGGGTTAAGTTTATTGTGGTTGGTGGGCAGACAAGTCTTCAGAGTCATAATAATCGCACTGAGTGGCAACTTGGGGTGTATAAAGTTACACCTAAAAACAAACACTACGTGCTTCCTGGGATATATTTTAGAATAGTTCGCGGTAAAGGGATTCAAGGAACAGAAGAAGATGATAAACACCATGAATGGCACGTTGGTTTTTACAGAGTGAAGCCTAAAGAGAAACACAGATTGCTTCGCGGTGTTTATTTTGAGCTTGTGCACGGTAGCTCTGCTGATGAAGGAGACATCGTTCGATACGAAGATGATTACGGCAGGACGGGCGGAGATGTTTTGCAGATGGATAAAAAAGAAAAAATAGTTGTTGTTAGTGGTGGTTTTGATCCGATACACGTAGGACACTTAGAGATGTTTGAGGAAGCTAAGGCTTTAGGAGACAAACTTATAGTTGTTATTAATTGTGATGCATGGTTGATTCGTAAAAAAGGAAAGTATTTCATGAACCAAAATGATCGCGCCGCCCTAATAAAAGGGATTAAGCATGTTGATGATGTTTTTATCTTAGAAACTGATCGTGATGACGTGGGGGAGGCAATTGAAAAAATACGACCGCAAATTTTTGCTAACGGTGGCGACAGGAAAGATGAAGATGCGATACCAGAAGCGAAAATTTGTAAAGATTTGGGAGTGGAAATGGTTTTCAATATTGGTAAAAGTGGAAAGGTTCGTTCAAGTTCGGAGCTTTTGGAAGACTACTTAAAAAAAGACGGCAAAAAAACTGCACGCGGAGATTTTTCTTGGCAGAAAAATGTATAGAAGATCATCTTACACTCACTACTATTATTCTGCTATAGCAGAATAATAGTAGTGAGTGTAAGATAGGGAAAAGAAAGAAAAAGAAAAAAATGGGAGCTCTCGAAAAAGAATCAAAAAAGCGGACACAAAAAGAAAATGTGCAAAAAGTCGTTTTGTCTGTTGTTAAGGGTGCTGGATTATTGAGCGTTGCATTGATAGCGCCGAGCGTAATCGGAGCTTTTGGTAAGCTGGGTATTTTGAGGAAAGATGGTTATTGGGTGAAACGTTCAGTTACGCGTCTTGTTGAAAGAGGTCTAGTTAGATTTGAGAAAACACAAAATGGAACTTTTGCCAGGCTTACCCCTGAAGGAGAAAGACATTTGTATTATATGTACGACGAAGGTGAATTACCTAAACCAAAAAAATGGGACGGAAAATGGAGAATTGTTATTTACGACCTTAAAGAAGAGAGAAAATTACTTAGGGAAAAATTAAGGAGAACCTTAGAAAGTTTCGGTTTTTTGAAACTTCAGGACAGTGTTTGGGTGTATCCATATGACTGCGAAGACCTGATTACTTTAATGAAAGCGGATTTTAAAATAGGGAAGGACGTTCTTTATATAATTGCCGACAAAATAGAGAACGACCAAGCTCTTAAAAGAAAATTTATTATCTCCGATTAATATCGTGACTTAACGGGTGTTTTTTTGATTATTCAAATATCCCACTACTATTATTCTGCTATAGCAGAATAATAGTAGTGGGATATAGGGGTATGTGTTTTTGAGTTATCCACATGTTTGGTTGAAGGCGAGGGAAATGAGGTGCGTTGTTTGTTAAGATTTGGGGAATATGTCCATTTTAAATTTGGGGTGGAGAAAAATTTTAGTACGAATTCTCGTTGTTATTTTTATTATTTATGTCGCGCTGGTAATTGTTCGCGCTTATTATTTTTGGACTGTAGATAAAACTAACGTGCAGGTTGAAAAAATCCATGCGACGAAGCTCACGTTGGATGATGTAATGGGCAAGAACTTGCCACCAGACCCGGGGACTGAGGCAGATAAGACTGTCGCAGGAATTGACGCCAACCAAAACGGAATTCGTGATGACGTTGAACTAGCTATTTTTAAAGAATATCCAAACTCGGCGAAAACTAGAGCGGTGTTGCTTCAGTACGCACTCGCACTACAACTTGAGATGACCTTACCTGTTTTAAACAGAGAAACCGCTACAGCGGTCGTGGAGGATAATCAAAGTAAGGCACTTAAATGTATTTGGAGTATTAGTTCACGTGAGGATATGGATAAATTTACCGCAGAAACTGAAAAAAACGAGAATTTTGTTAAACAACGCCAGGTAAATACAGAAGAGAGAAAAAAATATATAAAAAATTTTTACGAATACGTTGGGAGCTACTCTGTGTCTGAAGATGAGTGTGATTTAGATGTTTCTGTGTTGGTTAGCTAAACATGAAATTTTTATTTAATTTTTTAATCATTGGCTTGTTTTTTCCACCAGTCTCTTTCGCTACTTCTAGCGTAAAAAACTGTTCCCCAGATGGTTATACGGTGGCTACTATAAACGGTGTTTTTACTGACGAAAGTGGCGCCGTGGCGAATATGGAGGCACTCATGAAAAAAGTTGGTTTTGTTTGGAATAACCAAAAAATTAAGTATGAATATCTTCTCAACCCATCTCATGTTGGTGGTTTAGGTGACGCCTTTGTCGCCACATACCAAAAGATTTTTGAAGATGAAACAGTGCAAGATTATGATCTTGTTGAGATGTTGAAGTCTGCGAGTGAAAAAGTTAAAACCAAAAAAGTGCTTCTCGTTGCCCATTCACAGGGCAATTTTTATGCCAACAGTTTCCATGACAAAGTTTTTGGACAACCCGGGAATGCTTCCGCAGGCTCTATTGCTGTTTATTCTGTTGCCACTCCAGCTAGTCGTGTTGCCGGTGGTGGAAAATGGCTTACTTCAAGTACAGATAAAGTTATTTCTGATTTTGTTGGAAGTGTTCCGCTTAAGAAAATTATGTCGGCGAATACCAAAATCATTTTGAAAGATGGTGATGATAAGCTCGGACATAGTTTTTCAGATGTTTATATGAAGTATCGTAGCGCCCAAATTGTGTCTGATATTAAATCCTCACTCGATAATTTAAAGACAAATAAAAATCAAAACGAGAATTTGCCATGCATTGCTTCTCCTAAACTTACAACCACACACAAGGTACAAGGAGCAGTGCTGGCTGTTATTGATCCTGTCGCGGACACAACAAAAACTGTTGTAGTTGAAACGGCGGGAGGTGTTTACTCTGCCGGTGTCGCTACGGTGGGTGCTATTAAAAATATTGCGTCAACGATTGGTTCTGGAATACGCGCCGCCACAGACCTAGCCTTTGGCGATTCAAATTCTGGTGCGGCCGTTGTTCTCGCCACAGCAAATGATGCGCAAGTTCAACAAATACCAACGGAGGAACAAAAATCAGACACCACTTCGGTTTTAGCTTCAGAAAATAACACACCAGTCACTCAAGATGCTGAGCAGATTATTGCTCAACCAAGCGAGACAGAGACAGAACCTCAAGTGCAAAAACAAACAACTTCAACAGAAACACCCCCAACACCAGTCACAGATAATATTCCTATGCCAAAAATAAATTTTGGAAGTGGTTTTTCTCCTGGTTTTGGCGGTGGAGCGCCAGTGTCAGCCCCAGTAATTACAACGCCGGCTACAGAACAGGCGACGGAGGAAGAAACATCGATAACAGAAGTTTCGCAAGCTAGTTCGGTTTTTATTTCCGTTATATCACCAAGCGATTTTTCTAACGCGTTTACTGAGACAACTATAATATTTTCAGGCACATCCACTCCTGGTGCAACAATTTCAAATTCATATTCGCAATCCACCACAACTTCATTAGAAACAGGGGACTGGTCTATTACCATTTCTGATTTTCCAAATGGCATAAGCACAATACGATTTCTTGCAACAATTCCTGATAATGAAAACATCGCTCAACAAGAAATTACCTTATCGGTTGATGTCCCAAATATCTCTCCGCCATCAATTACCTCACATAATTTTCCATTACAACTACGCACAAATTCCGTTACTTTTTCTGGAACTTCAACGCCTGGATTTACAATAGGAAATGATTTTAACAACGCGACAGTAGTCGCTTCTTCTACTAGCACATGGTCGCTTTCATTTTCTGATTTGCCGGAGGGAACAACAACGATAAAGTTTTTTGCTGTCGATCAAGATGGCAACACCTCTGTTTCACGAGACGCTATTTTTAATGTTTACACAATACAACCAAGAGCAACAAACGTGAGCGTTCTAGAATGTGCCAACTCTTTACAGGCACCACCGCAGTCGTGCTTTCTTCCGGAAGGACAAGCTACTATTTCTTGGTCGGCAAGTACGCCTAACTATAGTTATTTTGAAATAATCAAAGGCACAAGTTTGACTGGATTTTCAACTATTACCACGACAAGCGATACTTCTGTTGTTATCCCCACAACAGCAGGGCCGTACGATATAAAAGTTGTGGCGGTGAGTATTTTTGGAAACCGCGATTTGTCCACTGTTGGCAATACTGCATATTTCACCGCAAGCTATATGCCAATTGTAATTAATGAAGTTGCTTGGGCGGGAACTGATGCGTCGTCATACGACGAATGGATTGAGTTAAAAAATAGAACCAATTTACCACTTAACCTATCTGGTTTTAGTATATCCGCCGAAGACGGCACTCCACACATCTCGCTTTCAGGAACCATACCAGCGTACGGATATTTTTTGATAGGGCGCGGTGAAGCAGGGGATATTTTTTCTGACGTTTCGATTGATTTGCCTGTTCCATTCAGTGGAACTGGTGGAGGGTCTGGACTTGCAAATGACGGGGAAGTTTTGAGTTTAAATTTTGGCGGAGGTGCTTCAACTACAACTATCGACCAGACTCCGGTTTTGGCGGATTGTAGTGGTTGGTGCGGTGGTAGTGGTTCTCCGGACTACAAAACAATGGAAAGAAAACATGTCGATACGATTGGAAGTGATAAAAATAATTGGGGGACCAACGACGGTTCTTATTTGGCGGGACATGACAAAGACGGAAATATTATTAATGGAACCCCAAAGACACGAAACAGTATCAGTATGGGGAAAGTTGGTTTCTATTGTGATCCACAAACAGCAAGTTTTATGGAGGGAGGGTATTACGTTCCGACCCGTTCGGGCTCGTCTTATTATAATTGTCGTTTTTTGACGGATTCTTTGACTGGACAGAAAGTAGCTGGTTTGTATAAGGGGGTAGTCGGTAGTTCAACTAGTATCTACGGATTAGATATGGGGACGAGTGCGGAATATGGACAGTTGTTTAATATAAATCCAAGTAATTTTGTTTCGGGCGCAAATTATTTTGCTGTTATTTACGAAAGTCCGCTTAGATCTGGAGGGTTGGTTAACAGCGCAGAGAGAATATCTTTTAATAACTTTTTTACTGGAACAGTCACAACAACCCCACCACATCAAAGATACGGCGTTCTCAATTGGGTATATGGTGTTGAACCATAGCGCCTGAAGGAAAGTTGAACCTGTGTATAATTCGTCTTTAAAAATGAAAACGGATGTTATACTTTAGTTAACATGAAAAAACTTTTCGGTTTTGTTTTATTTTTGTTACTTTTTACATCAGCACTATTGTCGCAAGCTCAAGTGACAACTCCTTCGTCACCTAGCACACCGACAGTTAATATAGAGGACGCTCCAGCTGAGATACAGGCTATTTTAAAGAAAGACCAAAAGACTTGGACAAATGAAGAAAAAGAAAAGATGACCTCTTTTATTCTTTTGAGTAATCCTTCTGGTATTGATACCTCTGGGACTTCCCCCGAGGGGGCAGTTGATTGTTTTGATTATTACCATTTTGGGTCTGTTCAGGTTGATCTTCCGACTACACTTACCCAGACTGTTCCCGGCGCGACAATCGGGTTTCCTGGTGAAATAAAAAACGCCAATCCATACCCGATAGTTAATGGCCAGGTTTATGTAAAAATATTTAGACAGCAAGCGGGAGAAAATTTTGACCAAGAGAATGGTTTTGATTTGGTTGACCAGTTTTCACTTGATGAAACTTTCAATATTCCAGCAAACGGAAGCAAGAAGACGTCATTTTTATGGAAAGTTCCAGACAACACCCCAGCTGGAGATTATATTGCATCTTTCTTTTTTCAAACTGCTAAGCGCTACAATCTTTTAGGACTTTCTTTTACTGACGACGTAGTCGGGAATCAGGTTTATTTTTCTGTTGTTAGCGACCGAAAGATTAGCGTTGTCACTTTCGACAAGAGTACTGTTACCCTAAACAAACAACCACACCGTTTTGCTGCTTTTCCACTTCATTTTTCAAAAGATGAGCCAGTGAGCGTTGTTGTTAAGCTTGTAAATCCTAAGAACGAATCAGTGACAGTACCTGTCGTTTGGAAACTTTATAATTGGGATGGTCTTCGTGAAGAAAATCTTAAGGACACAAAAACAGAGTCTATTAAACTTAAACCCGAAGAAGTTAAAGAAATTTCATATTCCGCATTACCAACAGGGGCGATTGTTTCTTATCTTGTAGTAGAAACAAACGATGGTCCAAGTAAATCAATTCTTAATATTCGTTTTGTTCGTGATGGCATTGAGGAAACAAGAATAAATTTTCCAAGCATCATGAGCTATCCACTCGAAAAGAATAAAGAAAATACGCTTTTCTCTTGTGTTCACGCAGTTAGCGACGGTGTGGTCAAAGATAATACTCTTACCTTAACGCTAAATGATGAAAAAGGTAGATTGATTCACTCCTATGAGTATGCAGGTAATATCACGAGCGCAATGATGGGTGTAAAAGATTTGTTTACGCCGAAGAAAAATTACACAACGTTTTCTCTGACTGCCACGCTTAAACACAAAGGAGAGGTAGTCGAGGAGGTGAAAGAGGTCTATGATTGTCGCGATATCAATCCTGACATCTGTCCTAAAAAAACAAATACAGGCGCTATTATTTTAGGTGGTTTAATTATTTTATCCATTATTTATGTTTTGTGGGCAGTTTTAAAAGGTAGAAAAAAATTACCGATTTCTCTCACACTAATTCTAATTTTTCTCGGCTCTTCTTTCATAGCTCCTACAACAGTAGAGGCGAAGAGTGTTGGGACGTCATTTGGGTTACCAATACTCGGTTTTAGCGAAGGGTCTGCCAATCCGACTGGTTATGGGGTCGCGGGAATAACAGCGACAGTTTTATACAACGCCACAGTAACTCTTTTTGGGTCAGAGGTGCTCGATGGTTCTTCAATTCCAACCGGTGCTACTGTTCGTGTAACCTGGAACCCAAGTAGTGGCGCTAGCTCTTGGGTTGGTACGGGCGGTGAATATGACTCTCCTTATGGACGGTGGGATACTTCTGCTAAATCTTGTACAACATATAACGAGTGCACTAACATTAATTATGTTTCTGGTGGTTGGTATTACATCATTTACCAAGGAGATATGGCCACCATACCACCATCGTTTTCTGTTTCTGGAAGTGGTCTTAGTTGTGGAGCTACTTTGGGTGGGGTGAGAACAAGTGGTCCATATAATAGTTTTTTCTGCTCGCAGTATCCTGGTGATCCCATGTGGTGTGCCACTGTTGTGAGTTACAGCCCTTTTTATTCTGATTGCATAGTTACAGCTTCTTCTGGGCAATCAATAAGCATGAATATTGCATATCCGGCTACGAACGGTTCTCTTAGGGCAGGGCAATTTATTAGTTATGATGGTAGACAGACAGGGCAGTATGGTCGTTCGGGCGGTCTTAGTTATAGCGTTCCAGCTATGAGTCTCTCTTACTCGTTTACCGCTGCTCCTCCAAGCAATTTGCCAAGCACACCAACTCTTGTTTATCAGGACCCTAGTCTTGTGAATACCCCTGTTAGTTTTACAGCTACTGCAACAGATATTGATGGTGATAATGTTAGGTATGGATTTGATTGGAACTTCGACACGGTAATTGATGAATGGGCTCCTGCTATCGGATATGTTCCATCTGGAACCCCGCAGACAATTAGTCGTACATGGAATACAACTGGAACTAAAGTTTTTTATGTAAGAACACAAGATTCTAATAATAATCAGTCTGCAAACGTCTTTAAGACTGTAAGTATCGTGACCACCATAGTTAATGGTTCATGTGGTCCAGCTGATGGGACTACAAGATTAACAACCGCTCCAACATCTGGTCTTTGTAATACTGGTACTCCTGGTTTTGTTTGGAATTTTACTGATCGCTATCAGTGGGATTGTCGTGGAATAAATGGAGCAAATCCGACATGTCGTGCGTATAAAAACAAAACACCAACAGCAACAATGATTAGTCCCGCTACGAACATTACAATAAACAGTTCTCAGTCACAGCAATTTTCTGGGGCAGCAACAGATGCCGACATTGACGGCTCTATAGTAGCTTATGAATGGAGACTCGGTAACTGCACCTCAGGCACGCTCATTAGCTCCCTAACAAGCTTTGCTCGTTCGTTTGTTCCCGGAACATATTGGATTTTTTTCAGGGCCCAAGATGATTCTGGGGCGTGGTCCAGTACATGGCCATCTTTTTGTCAGGGTCGTCAACTGGTTGTTACTACACCAGACCCAATACCAGGAGTCTGTGGTTCGGCTAATGGTGCTCCAACTCAAAAGAAACCAACTTCTGGTCTTTGTAACACAGTAGGATTACCAGGACCAGTTGTTTTACCTGAAGATATTAATATCTTACCAGAAAGTGACCCAGCGTTATCTTGGACATGGACTTGCGCTGGTGAGTATAGTGGCGCAAGCGCTTCGTGTAGCTCTGTGGGTACAGTGTGCGATTCAGATGGTGTCTGTCGTCAATTGGGTACATCGTGTGGCGACGATAGATGCCAGGCTTCCAAGGGTGAGAATCCATCTACATGTAGAGCGGATTGTAGGGTTAATTTCTTTGAGTTTTAGTTCTTGGGGGATGGTTTTGCGCTCCTTGTGTGTAAAGTTCGAAGCTGTGGTAAAATCTTACGATAAATGTGCGTCACCAAAATCAAGGGGACCCCTTGATTTTGGTTGTTAAATTAACAATTAAAAACAATTCATGGTACCTCAAAATTTTTTAAGAAACTTTATTATCAGCGGTATTTTTCTCGTTCCTTTTATTCCGCTTATAATCTCAAGCTCAATGTTTTTTCCATTTATTACTGGGAAAAATTTTACTTTCCGCATTATTGTTGAAATTATATTTGCTGCTTGGTTGCTTCTTGTTTATTATGACGCATCGTATCGTCCGAAGAAAAATTGGATTGCCATAGCCGTCGCAATATTTGTCGGCATTGTCGCTCTCGCTGATATTTTTGGAGTAAACACATACCGTAGTTTTTGGTCAAACTATGAACGAATGGAAGGTCTTGTTTCTCTGCTACATATCGCAGCGTATTTTTTTGTTGTGACGACGGTTATGGCGACAGAAAGATTGTGGGAGAAATTTTTTCACGTTTTGTTTGGAGTGAATTTTTTTCTGACGATGTATTCTTTTATGCAGGTTCACGGAGAGTTAACAATAAACCAGGGGAGCACCCGTGCTGATGCAACCTTAGGTAACGCAACCTACTTTGCGGTTTTTCTTTTGATTAATATTTTCCTGTTGGCCTTTTGGTTTGTCAGAAATAAATGTAAGGGTTCGATAGATATTTACTACTCAGCGTTTGTTGGTTTTGTTTTGCTCTCAATTTTTGGTTTGACTCGAGTGGTAAGTAGCACACTGGCTCTTGGTTTTTACGGAAAGATATTTTTTGGAATCTCTTTAGTTGGATTACCAGTGCTCGCATATTTTTATTTTACGAAGAGGGAAAATATTACTATTCGCCGTGTTCTTTATGGTGCTATCACCGCTTTGGCTTTGATTGCACTTTATTATACCGCTACTCGTGGAGCGATTTTGGGTCTTATTGCCGGCGTTTCTTTGTCTTCAGTTTTAATTGCTTGGTTTAATCGAGAAAATCGTTTTGTTAAAAACATAGCAATTGGAACACTGACTGCCGTTGTTTTGTTTGTCGGGCTTTTTATTGCGTTTAAAAATAATCCAATAATCAGCACCAGCCCAGTTTTAAGTAGATTTTCTACAATCTCTTTTGACGAGCAAACAACCAAATCACGTTTTATGATTTGGAATATGAGTTGGCAGGGGGTTAAAGAGAATCCGCTTTTGGGTTGGGGGCAAGATAACTTTATTGTTGTTTTTGCAAAACATTACAACCCAAAAATGTGGAGTCAGGAACCGTGGTTTGACCGTTCTCATAATGTTTTCTTTGATTGGTTAATAGCTGCTGGTTTTCTTGGTCTTCTTTCGTACCTTTCAATGTTTGCAGTAGCACTTTATTCTTTGTGGAAATTTACATCTACCTTTACGGTTGCTGAGAAGAGTATTTTGACTGGTCTTTTCGGGGCGTATTTTTTCCACAATCTTTTTGTTTTCGATAACCTTGTGAGTTATATATTGTTTTTCTCAACATTAGGGTTCATTAGCGTTATGGCACTCAAGGAAGGAATGACAAATATTGAAGCAAAAAAGGAAGAAGGTTCCCTTAATTCTGTTTTTGTTCCAGTCGTATTAATCGGATTTGTTTTGGTTATGTATTTTGTGAACGTAAAACCAATTTTTGCTTCAAAAGCATTGATTCAGGCGATATCACCACACGGAGAAACGGATGGTGGGTTGAATAAAAATTTCGAGTATTTCGAAAAAACTTTTGCCTACAATACCTTTGGAAGTGGGGAAGCGCGCGAACAGTTGATACAAATCTCACTTAGACTAAATCAAGCGAATGTCCCTATTGAAGCAAAGCAGAAGTTTGTTAATTTGGCTCGCAACGAAATGATTAAACAGTCTGAAGATAGTCCGCTTGATGTGCGCTACCCATTATTTTTGGGAGGATTGATGAATAACTACTCTCAGTTTGGAGAAGCTGTTACTTATCTTGAAAAAGCACGTACTATTTCTCCAAAGAAGCAACAAGTATTATTTGAGCTTGGTACTACTTATATAAACATGAAGGAATTTGGTAAGGCGATTGACGTCTTAAAACAAGCTTACGAAGGAGATCCAACATACGATGACGCTCGAGTTATTTATGCCGCATCTTTAATTTATGGAGGTAAAGCAAATGAGGCAGAAGCCCTTTTGGGGGAATACACAGCCATGGATACCAGACTTATTAGCGCATATGCCTCAACTGGTAATTATCAAAAACTACGTTCTGTTTTGGAAACTCAATTAAAAAATAACCCAAATGACCCTCAAACACTTTTAACTCTTGCGGCAACATATCTTCAGATTGGAGACAGGGCGAGGTCTGTTGAGTTAATAAAAAGGATTATAGAAATAAATCCTGGATTTAAGGCACAAGGGGATTATTACATTCAGGAAATAGAAGCCGGGAGAAACCCATAAAAACTTGACTTTTCTCTAGTTTCTGCTAGTATTGTGTGTATGAGTGCTTTTGTGTTTGTTCTTAAAGCACGAATGTCTGCGTAAGCCCCCGCCTCGGCGGGGTTTTGCGTTTTTTGTTCTTTTACCAATGCGAAGCATTGGTTGTTTTAGAACAAAAAACGCACAGGACTGCGTTTTGTAATCACGTGGTAACGTGAACAAAACGGGAGCAAAACGACCGGAGACGGGCCCCAACAAAGCGGCTCTTAGCCGTTTCTTTGTTGGGCGGCGAGGTGGGCTCGCGAACAGTCCGTATTCGGACTGATTTGTGAGTTTGCGTTGCCATTTTTCTTTGTATTTTCTTAAGGAAATCCCTAACGTTTGCTTTTAAAATGCATTACGGAGCGCGACTGGCGCGAGTATAGTAAATTTTCAGCAGAAAATTATACGTGCATTTTAAAAGCAAATAAAATAAAAATTTTCAAGACAAAAATAAAAAATACCATTATACTTATTCTATGTTGCCTGTAGCCTTGGCTGGTGAACGCACTCATATAAGACATTTGTTTTGGGAGCCAACACTTACCAGCCAAGATTGCGGGTAATATTTTATACATGACGATAAGGGAAAATATTTTACTTAAGGACTTAACAACATTTCATACCGGAGGAAAGGCGCGCTATTTTTGTGAAATAAATTCAGTTGAAGATATTAATGAAGCGGTTTTGTTTGTTGAGAAAAATAATTTACCAATTTTTATTCTTGGAGGGGGATCAAATCTACTAGTTGCTGATAACGGTTTTTCTGGGTTAGTAATGAAGATTTGTTTACGTGGTATTTCGGTTGAAGAAAATGACGGAAAAACAATTGTTGTTGTCGGAGCAGGGGAGTCGTGGGACAGCCTTGTTCAACACTTAATTGAAATTGGTTTTTCTGGTTTTGAGTTTCTTTCTGGTATTCCCGGTACAGTTGGAGCGGCTCCTGTTCAAAATATTGGAGCATACGGGAGTGAGGTTTCTTCACATATTGAGTGGGTAAACACTTTTGATGTCCGGACTAAAAAAAGTAAAAAATTTCTAAAAGAAGAATGTGCTTTTGGATATCGCGATAGTATTTTTAAAAAAGACCTTGGAAGACATTTAATAATTACAGAGGTCGCATTTTCTGTTTCAAGAAGCACAAAGCAGAATATTGAACATTCAGAAATTTTGAGCGAACTTTTGACGAGGGGTGTTGGGAAGGATAAAGCCACAGCCCTAGACATTCGAGAGGCGGTTCTTGCTATTCGGAAGCGTAAGTTGCCAGATTTGTCCCTATTTGGAACCGCTGGTTCATTTTTTAAAAATCCTACGATTGAGAAAAAACAAGTAGACTTCTTAGTTGAAAAATATAAAACGATACCAGTGTTTTCGACTAACGATTCTGACTTGAAAAAACTTTCCGCTGGTTGGCTTATTGAGAATGCTGGCTGCGAAAAAGGATTACGAAATGGCGGTGTTGGTATATATGAAAAACACGCTTTGGTACTTGTTAATTATGGAGAAGGAAAATCGAGCGAAGTTTTTTCTTTAGCTAAAGATATACAGAAAAAAGTTTTCGATGTTTTTGGTGTGCAACTTGAATTTGAGGTTTGTCTTGTTGGTAATTTTTAAAAAACAATTTATCAAAAATTTGTTTATAAAATAAATTATTTTTTAATAAAAAGTTATCCACACTTTTTCATTAAAAAATATTGCATGCATGTTCTTTGCATATGATAATGATAGCAGTACTGCAGTAGTCGTTTTGTTTCAAAAATTTTTTGGAATGGTCGATGACTCTGCAAGCTTTAAAAAATAATCGTACCTTAATAAAATGGCAGCAAAAAAAAAGAAGGCAGCAGCAAAGAAAAAGCCAGCAAAGAAAGCAAAGAAAGCAAAGCGCTCATAATTGCACTTGCGGTACAAAAACCTCTCATCAACATGAGAGGTTTTTGTTTTTTAGTAAAAGGCTTACAGAAACGGCGCATTTCGTTGTCACACCGCATAAAATATTACTCAACGTACGTAGAAGTACGTCTCGCTCTATTTTATTTGTGTTCCTAGAACTGCCCGCGTTTCCGTAAGCCTTAAAAGCGTAACAAGATAGAAACGGCGCATTTCGTTGTCACACTGCATAAAATATTACTCAACGTACGCAAAAGTACACCTCGTCGTAATCCTCGCTTTTGCCTCGTTCTGTATCCAGATGCTTAAGTCCTAAATCCCTAAGAACTAATTGTGGCTATATGGTCAATTAGCCCACAAAGAGCCTAAATGCTAGAATACTCACCATGCTTTTCTTGGAAAAAATACTCGGAACAACTAGTGAAAAGGCTGTAAAAGCCCTTAGTCGTGACGTCTTGAAGGTTGCGGAATGCGAAAAAGATGTTGCAAATTTGTCTCTTGATGAGATGCGTCAAAAGACAGCTCAGTTTAAAGATAGACTTACAAAAGGTGAAACACTCGATGATATTATGCCGGAGGCTTTTGCGCTTGTTCGAGAAGCTGCGAAGCGTACGCTAGGTGAGCGCCATTATGACGTTCAGGTCATTGGGGGAATTGTTTTGCACAAAGGAAACATTGCAGAGATGCGAACGGGAGAAGGTAAGACTCTTGTTGCGACGTTACCTGCATATTTAAATGCGTTAACAGGAGAAGGAGTTCATATTGTTACGGTGAATGATTACCTCGCGCGTCGTGACGGTGTTTGGATGGGACAAATTTATTCAGCGCTCGGTCTTTCTGTTGGTATTATCAACCACGAATCGTCATTTATATATGACCCTGAACACAAAGAAGAAGATGCAGAGCGCGACTTAACAGGGTCATTCCATGTTGTTCATGAATTTTTAAGACCGTGTAGTAGACGTGAGGCATATCATGCTGACATAACTTACGGCACAAACAATGAATTTGGTTTTGATTATTTGCGAGACCATTTGGCGTATGACAAAGAAACACTCGTTCAGCGTGGACACGCATACGCAATCGTTGATGAAATCGACTCTATTTTGATTGATGAGGCGCGCACACCACTTATTATTTCTGGGCAAGCAGCAGAATCTGAAGATTTGTACCGTACTTTTGCACGTATTGCTTCGCAGATGAAAAAAGAGGAAGACTATACCGTTGATGAAAAGAGTAAGTCCATCGCTATGACTGATAGTGGTATCAATAAGGCAGAAAAGGCCCTCAAAATAGACAATCTTTACACTGAAAAGGGTATTAAGTATGTTCATCACCTAGAAACCGCCGTGCGTGCTAAGGCACTTTTTGAGAAGGATAAAGAGTACGTGGTCAAAGATAATGCGATTGTTATTGTTGATGAATTTACAGGGCGTCTTCAGCCAGGCCGACGCTGGTCAGAGGGTTTGCATCAGGCCATAGAAGCAAAAGAGAATGTTCATATTGAGCGCGAGTCACGAACTCTGGCCTCCGTTTCATTCCAGAATTATTTTAGACTATACGGGAAGCTTTCTGGTATGACCGGAACGGCAATGACGAGCACAGAAGAATTTTTTAAAGTTTATGGTCTTGAAGTTATCGCAATACCAACACACCGTGACATTAAACGCCTTGATAGGAATGATTTGATTTTTCAAACTGAGACTGGAAAGTGGAAAGCATTAACTGCGCGCGTTAAAGAACTTAATCAAAGAGGTCAGCCAGTCCTTATTGGAACAGCTTCAATTGATAGAAATGAAATTCTTTCCGAGTATTTTAAACGTGAAGGTATTCCGCATGAAGTGTTGAACGCTAAAAACCACGAACGCGAAGGAGAAATTATTGCGCAAGCTGGGAAGAAGGGGAATGTTGTTATTGCGACAAACATGGCTGGTCGCGGTGTTGATATTAAACTTGGAGGAAATCCTCACACTAAAGAAACGTATGAAGCGGTTCGGGATTTGGGTGGACTCGCGGTTATTGGTACCGAACGACACGAAGCGAGACGAATTGATAATCAGCTTCGTGGGCGCGCTGGGCGACAGGGGGATCCAGGAGAAACTCAGTTTTACGTTTCGCTCGAAGACTCGCTAATGCGCGTCTTTGCCTCTGACATGATAAAAAACATGATGGGGCGATTTGGAATTCCTGAGGACCAGCCAATAGAAAACAAAATGGTTAGTCGTGCGCTTGAAGGAGCACAGGAAAAAATTGAAGGTTTTAATTTTGATTCACGAAAACATTTGCTTGAGTACGATAACGTTATGAACCACCAGCGTGGCGTGGTTTATACTCGTCGCGAAAAAATGCTTTTTGGAGAGCGTGAATACATCAATGCTTTGGTTGAGGAAATAAAACTTGAGAGTGAAGAGGCCAAAAAAGAAATTGAAGAAAAACAAAAAGAGTTGGGTGATGAAAAGTTTTACGAAGAATTCCGAAAACTCGCCCTCTATACAAACGATATGCTTTGGCTTGAACACTTGGAGATAATGGACTATTTGCGCTCTTCTGTTGGTTTAAGGGGATATGGACAGCGAGATCCCTTGGTTGAATACAAAAAAGAAGGACTCAAGCTATTTAAGGAAATGGAAATCTCTTTTAGGTTGAATCTTTCGTCAACAATTAAGTTTATTAAAGGAGATAGTGGTCTCGCGCATAAAGAACAAATAGAAACTGTTGAATTGCACGAAAATCCGAGCGTTTTGAGCGCTGGTGGTGTTTCAAAAGAAGCCGATTCGACTAAGACGCAAGTTAAAGCGCCGGTGGGACGTAATGACCCTTGCCCATGTGGTTCTGGCAAGAAATACAAGAAGTGTCACGGTGAGTAAAGAAAAACCGCCGGAATTACATGAGATGGGTATCTAATCCAAATCAATCCGGCGGGAGCGCTCTGGCTCACGAAAACCATATCAGGTTATTGTTTTGTGGGCAACGAAATAAGGTAGTGGTAAAATAGAAACATGAAAAAATTACTCACACTCTGTATTGTTCACCAGCACCCTAATGTTTTGTTGGGAATGAAAAAACGCGGATTTGGTGCTGGCAGGTGGAATGGTTTTGGAGGCAAGGTTGGAGAAGGAGAAACAATAGAAGATGCTACAAAAAGAGAAATGATGGAAGAGGCGGGGATAGAGATTCCAGATATTAATAAAGTTGGAATTATTGAATTTGAATTTCAGGGGAATCCCGAGATATTACAAGTTCATATTTTCAGAGCAGACAATTTTTTAGGTGAGCCGACGGAAAGCGAAGAAATGAAACCACAATGGTTCCACGTTGATGAAATTCCGTTTACGGAGATGTGGCCTGATGATATTCATTGGATTCCGCTACTTTTGGAAGGGAAGAAATTTAAAGGAAAGTTTCTTTTTGGAGAAGGTGACTCTATTTTAGAGCAAGAGCTATTGGAAGTTGGAGAACTATAATTTTTGCATTTTATATAATCCGCCTTACTAAAAAAGGTGCGTATTTACGATTTTCAGTATATGATAAGCCGTATATGGTAAAGAAACTTCTTCATTTTTTCGACAAATTGGAAGATAAAATTCGGGGACGCTTGAGCCATTACCCGATAATTTATGCAATTGTTGGTGGTGTTGGCATAGTTCTTTTTTGGCGTGGAGTTTGGCATATAGCCGATAGTTTTAATGTTTCCGGCTTCTTCTCGCTTGTTCTTGGCGTTGGACTCCTTCTGCTAACCGGTCTTTTTGTTTCGTTCTTCATTGGAGAGAGTATTATTATCACGGGCTTAAAACGAGAAAAAAAGGTTGTTGAAAAAACGGAAGTGGAAATCGAAGAGGAGTCTGTAAGCTTGAGCGAGGTGAAGCGAGATATCAAAAAAATTGAACACGATATGGAAGAGTTGATTGAAGCAATAGAAAACAAATAATTATATAAAATTAAAATAAATTAAATATCATGAGACTTATAGCAAAATGGATTATCGTAGCTCTCGCTGTTTTTGCAACACCGTATTTTATTTCTGGAATCATTGTTGATGGTTTTTACGTTGCTTTTGTGACAGCTCTTTTGCTCGGTATCGTTTCTGTGACGATAAAACCGCTTGCGATATTAATCACACTACCAATCAACATAATAACTCTCGGACTTTTCACACTAGTCATAAACGGCGCTCTTTTATGGATGCTTTCTACTTTTGTGAAAGGATTTGAAGTTGCTTCCTTTTGGTCGGCTTTTCTCGCAGCTTTGTTTATATCAGTAGTAACATTTATCGCCGAAAAAATATTTTTGCGCGATGATGAATAATTATGGCATTCGTTGATGAAATAAAACTTCATTTGAAAGCCGGCAAGGGGGGCGACGGTGTTGTTCGCTGGCTTCACGAGAAAGGTAAACCACTGATGGGCCCTGCTGGCGGGGATGGTGGTAACGGTGGCGATGTTTTTGCTCTCGCCAAAAGACAGATGCACGGTCTTGCTAGATATGCTCATAAAAAAATATATGAGGCAGAAAAAGGGGATAATGGGGCCAAAAATAGCCTGCATGGTAAGGGTGGAGACGATTTGATATTAGAGTTTCCAATTGGGACAATAATAATAAACCAGGCTACCGGCGAGAAATTTTCTTTAACAAAAGAAGACGAAAAGATAATGTTGCTTAAGGGTGGTCGCGGTGGTTTGGGTAACGAGCGATTTAAGAGCTCAATCAACAGAAGTCCAAAAGAATTCACCTTGGGCAAAGAAGGGGAAGAGGCCGATTTTGCAATCGAGCTTCAGTTGTTTGCGGATTTAGGTTTGGCTGGGTTGCCGAATGCTGGTAAAACTAGTCTTTTAAATATTTTAACTCGCTCACAGGGCAAGGTCGCCGACTACGCGTTTACGACACTTGAACCAAACCTTGGCGATATGCACGGTTTTATTGTGGCTGATATCCCGGGTCTTATCGAAGGGGCTTCAGAAGGAAAGGGGCTTGGGCATAAATTTTTGCGACACATAAAGCGAACGAGCATAATCGCGCACATCATTTCTCTTGAGAATAAAAATTTGAAGGACGCATATCAAGCGGTGCGAGCAGAACTTGAAGCTTTTGATTCAGATTTGGCAAAAAAGAAAGAAGTAGTTATTTTAACAAAGACAGATGTGCTACCAGATGGAGAGCTATCAAAAATAATTACAGCGGTGAAGAAACTAAACAAAGAGGTGTACGCAGTGTCTCTTTATGATGACAAATCTATTAAAGAAATAGAGGATAATCTCGTGAAGCTTCTACGCAAAGCAACAGCGGAAAAAGCAAAAAAAGATTAAATCGCATTAAAATATAAGGTCGAACCTTGTAGAAGTGCGAATATGCTATAATTTTTTCTTATGGAATATAAGGCGACAATTGGCTTAGAAATACACGCAGAGTTGAAGACCAGGACAAAAATGTTCTGTAACTCAAAGAATGATCCGGACGAAAAACGCCCTAATGTTAATATTTGTCCTGTTTGCATGGCTCACCCTGGAACACTGCCTGTTATCAACAAGGAGGCTGTTAAACACGTTATTAAGGTTGGATTAGCCTTGGGTGGAAATATCGCTGATTTTACGGAATTTGATCGCAAAAACTATTTTTACCCAGACATTCCGAAGGGCTATCAGTTGAGCCAGTATCAGTACCCAATTGTGTCTGGTGGAAGCCTAAATGGCATTCAAATTACCAGAGTGCACCTAGAGGAAGATACTGCAAAGTCTAACCATGAAAAAGGGGACTATACTCTAGTCGACTTTAATCGTGCTGGAGTACCACTTATGGAGCTTGTTACAGAGCCTGTTGTGAAGGACGCCACCGAAGCGGGTGCTTTTGCTCGTGAACTTCAGCTTTTACTACGCTGTTTAGGTGCAGGTGAGGCAAATATGGATAAAGGTGAAATGCGTGTGGAGGCGAACATTTCAGTCTCTAAAACAGACAAATTTGGCACCAAGGTTGAAGTTAAGAACATAAACTCCTTTAGGGCTGTTGAGAAGGCGATAGATTACGAAATAAAGCGACAAATCGAGCTTATTGAAGAAGGTGGAGAGGTTAAGCAGGAAACACGTGGATGGGATGAAAATAAGGGAGTAACATTTTCTCAGCGAGAAAAAGAGAGTTCTCATGATTATCGCTATTTTCCAGACCCAGACCTTCCAAAGCTAAAATTAAGAGAAGTCCCAGAATTTGATCTTGAGAAATTGCGAAGCGAACTCCCAGAGTTGCCTTGGCAAAAGCGCGAGAAATACATTACTAAGTTTGGTATGAAATCAGAACAAGCGGAAATGTTTGTTCAAAGTGATACTTTTGCCTCATTTTTCAATAGCCTTGTTTTAGGAAAGGAGAATCTTTCTCCAGAAATTATCGCGGGCTATGTTAATTTCATTACTTCAGATCTTGCTGGTTTATTAAAAGATTCGACAAACAAAGTTCCGAGTGTAGAAAATTTTGATGAGCTAATGACCTTGTGGGGGAAGAAGGAAATAACAACACGAACAGCAAAAGATATTTTGGCTATCATGGTACGTGACGACAAGAACCCTACACAACTTATGAAAGAAAATAATCTCACAGTATCCGCGAGTGGTTCTGATTTGGATTTGGTTGTTAAGAAAATAATTGATGCTAACGACAAAGTGGTTGCAGACTACAAAGCAGGGAAGGATGCAGCACTACAATTTTTGGTTGGACAATGTATGAAAGAAACTCGTGGCTCCGCAGACCCAGCATCTCTTCGAGAAACTATAATTAGAATCATTAACGCATAAAATTTTAGCGACCACAAAAAAACACCTCGACAAACATCGAGGTGTTTTTTATTGATGATATTAATTTGTTAAATTATCAAAAATTAGTCTTTGAGATGTTTTACTTTTAGAACGTGTACGCGAGTGTTCAGTTTTTTGCGTGTTGTTTTTTTCTCTACACCCATTTCTATTTTTTTCATAACAGCATCAAGTTCATGGCGATTATACAGACGATAGTTATTCATTGGGTGACGAGAAGCGTTTAGCTTTCCGCTGTTGTCCCAATTACGAAGAGTCAGGGGAGTGACGCCCAAGTACTTTGAAGCTTCTTTTATTGTGAGGAATCGTTTTTCCATAGGAATGATATAATGTACTTCATAGTATATTCGAAAACAAGTAAGTTATGAAATGGCACCCATTAGTTAAAATTTTGTTCTGCGCTTTTATGATAGCGGTAATAGTACGAGTTTTCTTTGTTGATTCGTTTTCTGTGAGTGGGGACTCAATGGCTCCAACTATAAATAATGGAGAATACGTAATTATTAACCGCTTAGCATACCTTTTTGGGCAACCAAAAAAGGGGGATATTATAGTCACGCAACCACGCGGATCTTATAAGAAAATTATTAAAAGAATTGCCGGTATTCCGGGAGATAGATTGGAGATATCTGGAACAACTCTCGTTATTAAAAAAGATAGAAATGATGTCGGGCAGATTGTGGAGTCGCTCGATTTTAGTGACTTAAAAGGTTACGTGAAACAAAATTCTGAGCAAAATAATCCAACAGTCTTTACGGTTGATCCATACGAATATTTTGTTCTGGGAGATAACAGGGCAGTTAGCATAGATTCAAGAAGATTAGGTGCTACAGATGCCTGGGATATCAAAGGAAAGGTATTTGCGAAGTTTACCTATAAACCCTTTAAATATATCAATCTTTAATAATATATCTATCAAGGTTTAGTAATGTTTATTAAAATACTCGCTTCAACAAAAAAACGATCAGACTTAACCTTTTAATTTTCGAATTTGGCACTCATTTTGTCTTCCTTAAAAATCTCCAAAAATTTTGTTTGGAGATTTTTTGTTGTCGCCATCTTTTGATGGTTTATTTCATCTTTTTGTTATTTTTTGATTTTTCTTTAGAAAAATATTTTTGAAAATATTTTTTAATTTTTGTTGTAAATTTTGTCACTTATCCCCAAGATTTTTCTCTTGTATATTTTGGTTAGATGCTAAAATAACTATAAATCACGCGCCGATACATCGTATCGGATACCACATGAACTTTAACTTAGGAGCCAAAAATTTTTTCAAAAATGACCACTCAAACAATGAGTGGATTCCTCTAAGCCTAGCGGCAAAGTTGACCCCCTACAGTTCGGAGTACCTAAGTCTCCTTGCTCGCAAAAAGAAGCTTTCAGCTAAAAAGATCGACAATACCTGGTACACGACAAAAGCCATTGTTGACGAGTACATGCACCGACAGATGGTTCGAGCCCAGATTCAAAATGGCTCACTCGATAGCGGAAAGATTAAGCCAATTTTTGAAAGGGCTTCGGAGGTCACATCAGCTTCGGTTGCTACGCCAAAAATCTCAAGCCCTGTTTTTGCAGAGGAAGTTTTCGTAAAGGAAAAGGTGCGTCCAAGTTTTGCAGAATTTCCACATCCTAATTTTGCATCAGTTGTAAAACCAGAAACATCGACTGAAAAAAATGTTCATATAGTAGAGAGAGGAGAAGAGAAATCTTTCTTTATGAATGAGTTTAAAAAGATTGGAGAATCTCTTAGTACACTAAATTCAAAAATTGAAAAAACTCAAGAAGAGAAAATAGCTGAAGAGAATAATAAAAAAATAAAATCAACTGAAAAAAGCGCACCACTAATTCCACCACTCGCACCAAAGGTTACAATCGTTCCGGAAATAAAAGAGAAAGTTGCTGAAGCTCCAAAACCATTTGATATTTCAGCTGCAGTTAAAAGAGAAATCAGTTCACAACTTGAAGGTTCGATAGTTTCTCCAATATCTGTTGTTTCTCGACCAATGACAGCTGCTTCGAAAATAAAATTCGGAGCACTCACACTAACGGCGCTCGTTCTATTTATCATCTTGCCTATCCCTGTTGTTTTTGGAATGTTCGATACTTCTTTGCATGCGGTAAAAGATTGGATGAAAGATTCGCAAACAGTTCTCGGTTTTCGTCCGGGGACACATGCGAACGAGTTGCTTCTACTTAATGATAATGGTGAGATTTCGATTCTCGGTTCTATTGAAACTGAAGGTCAATTAAAATCATTTGCAAAGCAAGGTATTCCTCCACTTGTTGTTACTTCTTCTACAACAGTGGCAAATTTGAGTGTGCAGTATTTGAACGGTTTATCTTCAGATGATCTCACCGCCATAATCACGGACACTGTTATAAAGAAGATTAGTTCTTCTGGAATATTAGTATCGGCGTCTGGCTCACAAACAACCAACATCACCCTTGGAACAACAGAAGAAGCTTTGGACAAGAGGCTCACTGAACTAGCCAACCTACTAAAGAGCGAGATCTACCGAGTGTCTTCAAATGCCACCACAAATTACAACAACAATTTCTCCGCCATTGCTCTTACACAAAGAATCGACAATTTGTCGAATGTCCGAATCAACAATGCAATCATAACCAATTCAACTTTCTCTGGAACAACTGGAACTTTCGAGACTCTTACAGTAAATGGCACTGGTTCATTCGTGGCACTTTCAGCAAATAGTTTTAATACACAGAGTTTGACTGCTACTGGAATTTCAAATCTTGCAACAACAACTATCGCAAGCCTCACCGTTACCAACCTTTCATCATTTCAGGATGTGACATTTGCAAACGCAACAGGCACATCTGCAACAACGACGAACTTCTTTGCCTCCATCCTTCACGCTGCAACAGGAGTCATTGATACATTTTCTTCTTCGGTCGCTGCGTTCACTGATTACACGGCAGTAAATGGCACGACAACAAACGCAACATCAACAAATCTTTTCGCACAAAATATTACCGCAGGTAATATCACTGCGACTGGCACTGCTTCGTTCGCAACAACATCGGCAACAAGTTTAGTTGTCACAGGTTCGTCTTCATTTGCGACAACATCGGCAACAAATCTATTAGTCACAGGTTCATCAACACTTCAGGATTTTACTTTTAACAACGCAACTGGGACATCTGCAACAACAACGAACTTCTTCGCAGCTACCGCTTCATCAACAAATCTTTTCGCCTCACTCTTGAATGTCGGTAACAATTCTTTGGTTGTTAGCTCAAATGGTAATGTCGGCATTGGTACAAGCTCCCCAACAGACGTCTTTTCAGTGGAAGGGCCTATCTATCTTTCAGAAAATGGCGCACCAATGACTGTTTTTGATAATCGTCTCTACAACAATGCTGGAGTTTTGTACTTTGGTGGTGTTGCTGTGGGTACTGGTCTTGGAAGTATTGATTGGTCATATTTCAATGGTTCTGGAACAAGACTTTCAACAACAACCAACCAAGTTTTGATTGGCGCGGTGTCTACTACTACTTCAGCAAAACTTGAAGTTATAGGTGATACATATATATCAGGTCTAACAAATCTTTTTGGGGGAGTTATCTCAAACGCTTCAACTTCTACAATTTCAAATCTTTCTATCCTCAACAGCACGACGACGAATGCAACATCCACCAATTTATTCACCACACTTTTCCACGCAACATCAGGAGTTATAGATAATCTTTCTTCCTCGTTTGCTTCCATCACTGAGTACACGGCGATAAATAGCACGACAACAAATGCAACGACAACAAATCTTTTTGCACAAAATATTACTGCGACAAATATCACCGCGACAGGTACCGCTTCGTTTGGCACAACAACACTTACAAATCTCGCTGTTACAAACACAAGTACCTCAACATTCAATGGTGGACTTACAATTGGTGGTTCTCAATTTGTAGTACAAAGCTCAACAGGTAATGTTGGAATTGGAACAACGAGTCCTTTTGGAAGACTTGATATTACTAATCCTGTTTTAAGCTCGCCAAGTTTAGTAATTGGTGACCCTCTTACATCAGGTGTTAATAGGTTTTCTATTGGAACAAGGTTAGGTAGCGGTAGTGCTTCTGGTTTAGCTTTTTCTCCAGCTGGTGGTGTAACAGAATTATTCACAAGTGCTGTTGATGCGCAACTCTATGCATATAATGCTGCGGGGACCAGAACAATACAATTAAGAACAACAGGAGATTCGTATTTGAATGGTGGCAACGTCGGTATCGGCACCACCTCACCATTCGCCAAACTCTCTGTAGCAGGTGATGCATACATCGGAGGCAATCTCACAGCAACAGGCACAGTTTCTTTCTTGGGCGGGCTTACATCATTATCTAATCTTTGGGTTACGGGATCATCAACACTTCAGGATTTCACTTTCAATAATGCAACAGGGACATCGGCAACAACAACAAATCTTTTTTCGACAACAGCATCATCAACAAATCTTTTCTCCTCACTCTTAAATGTGGGTTCAAACGCGCTTGTCGTTACATCAAACGGAAAAGTTGGAATAGGGACTTCATCACCTCTTGGTAAGCTTGATATCGCAGGGGCAAATTCATTAGGAAATGCGATTGTAATTGGTCGCGGTGCGGGAGCAAACAGCGGAGTTGGCGCTGCTCTATATGCAATAGACCAAGCCACAGTTCAATTTACCGCAACTAATGGTGGTACTGTTGGCGTTAACTCAGATACTTTTGTTGCAGGCTCATCTTTTGTTGGAAATTTAATTAGGCCAACAGTAACTGGAGGGACAATAAGTATCTTAGATCGTTACTTGGGTACACCAACGATAACATTCACTGGCACCACTCAAAACGTCGGCATCGGCACCACCTCACCATTTGCAAAACTATCAGTCGCGGGTGACGCATACATCGGAGGTAATCTCACAGCAACAGGCACACTCACAGCTCCATACTTCACTGCAACATCTCTTACTCAGGCTTCAACATTCCCATACGCATCAACAACAGCACTCACATCGTCTGGTTCTGCATACTTTGCAACAGCGGGTGGTAATGTGGGAATTGGCACAGCAAACCCTGCGGTCAAACTAGACATAGGTGGAGGATCAAACTACACCAACACAACAGGAGTAAATCAATTCTTTTCACCAACAGGAAAGATAATCCAAGTTCGTGACACAAACCAATCATCCTTAAACTTAATATCAGATGTTGATACAAACGGAGCAACACTAGGAGCAATTGCTTTCTCTCGCTCAGGAGGACAAGCAGATTCCCACGTAAACGTCGCTGGAATAAATTCCACACAAGTTGGTACAGGTGCATTATCCGGAGGAACACTACAATTCTGGACAAAATCAAACGGTGGTTCTGTCACTGAGCCTCGTATGATTATTGATAACGCTGGTAATGTTGGGGTTGGGACAACAACGCCTGGTTCTCGCCTCTCAATTTCTGGTGGTGTATCAATTGGAGCAAATTATGGAGTACCCGCTCCAACAAACGGTTTGATAGTGGAAGGAAATGTTGGAATTGGTACAAATAATCCAGGCGCATTGCTTGATGTGGCAGGAGATGCTCGCATTAGTAGTGTTTACGGTAAATTAGAAATTGCTCCGAGCGGGTACGGACACCTCGGTTTTAGGAATTCATACTATTGGATGGGAGTGAAAACAGGGACTCCTTTTGGTATTACTGATCCGCTTATTATTAATGCGGGTGCAAATCGTGGAGTAGTGATTGCGAATAGTGCTACGATAGGAGCAAACGGGACAGTAACTGGCGGTACAGTTACTGCTTATTTTAGCCCGAATGGTAACGTCGGCATTGGCACCACCTCACCATTCGCAAAGCTATCGGTTGCAGGTGATGCATACATCGGAGGTAACCTCACAGCAACGGGTACAGTATCATTCCAAAACTTCACATTCGTAAACGCAACGGGTACATCAGCAACAACAACGAACTTCTACTCCACCACCGCATCATCAACAAACCTATTTTCTTCAGTATTAAATGTTGGTTCAAATGCTCTCGTTGTCGCATCAAATGGAAACGTTGGAATTGGGACGACGAGTCCAATAGCTCAACTACAAGTTAATGGACAAGTAGCCATAGGAACAACTACTCGTACCAATTTTAATCCAGCTGATTCTGCTTTAGATGTCTACGCACCAGCTAAATTTATATATGTTGATTCTGATGCTGCCGGTGAGTGGGGGCTTAAGTTTAGAGGTGCGTCTGGTGGTGGTTTTGTAGATATTTTTAAATACACAGCAAACGGCACGACTGGCGAAATTAAGATTGGCGGTGTTTTTGCTACATACTTCCCAACATTTTACTCGGGCAATGCGGAACGAATGAGAATTACAACCGCAGGCAACGTCGGCATCGGCACCACCTCACCATTCGCCAAACTCTCTGTAGCAGGTGATGCATACATCGGAGGTAATCTCACAGCAACGGGTACAGTATCATTCCAAAACTTCACATTCGTAAACGCAACGGGTACATCAGCAACAACAACGAACTTCTACTCCACCACCGCATCATCAACAAACCTATTTTCTTCAGTATTAAATGTTGGTTCAAATGCTCTCGTTGTCGCATCAAATGGAAACGTTGGAATTGGGACGACGAGTCCGTCTGCAAAATTGCAAATAGGGAGCATCGCGACAACTCCTGTTGCTTCTACAGAAACAGGAATATCTCTTGGTAATACATACAGCTTAACCGCTGGAAGTAATTTAAAGTTGAAGTTATATGAAGCAGGGAGTGTTAATTACGGATTAGGTATAAGTAGTGGTTCTCTTGATGTTGTGGCCGGTCAATCAACTGGAGTTATAAATTTTTATACCAACGGCACAGGGGGCACTTCCAAAATGATTATAAACGCCTCCGGCAACGTCGGAATCGGGGCAAGTAATCCTTCCGAAAAATTATCTATCGGACCAGTTTCAGCAGATGCTGGTTCTAGAAAAGCCATATTGTTTGAGATAGGTGGATGGGCCGATCCATCTACTCCAAGCACACAAGGGTCGGGTGAAAAAATTATTCTTTTAAAGAACGGCTCGGTTGAAAAAACTGTAATCGGTTTAGACGCGAATAATTCCATGTGGTTTCAAACTCACGGGTCTTCGGCCGGATACCGTTTCTTCACTGGTGCTTCTGGTGCATCAGCTGTTTCAAACGAGAGATTAACTATTTTGAATAATGGCAACGTCGGTATCGGCACCACAACTCCTTGGGCAAAGCTTGCAGTTAATCCAGTTGCGGGAGATACAAACCAGTTTGTTGTTGGTTCATCGTCGGCAACAAGTTTTGTAATTAACCCCGCAGGGAAAGTCGGTATCGGGACATCATCTCCTTTTACAAATCTTTCCATTGTTGGTAGTGGATATTTTTCTGGAGCTTTAGGAATTGGGACAACAAACTCTATTGCTGGCACTCTTGAAACATCGGGAAATATAGGAGCAGGAAGTCAACTTTTAATTCGTGGTTTAACAAATTGTAGTTCAGGCTCTCAGGCTCTTAAGACTGATGGTGCAGGTCAAGTATCTTGCGGAAGCATCACTGCACTCGGAGGAACATCTGCCGGTGGTTGGACATGGATTTCTCCAGACCAGGTAAATCTTGCGACAACATCCGACTATGTTGTTATCGGAACAAGTACATCAACTCCATACGCAAAGCTTTTCGTAACTTCTGGCGCACCAGCAACAACAACTTTGGCAATAAGTGCAGTATCAGGTCAGACAGCAGATGTTTTCCAAATTTATAACAACACACTTGCGTTAGATTCAGTCTTCACAGCAAGTGGACTTTTAGGACTTGGTACAACATCTCCATCTTCTAATTTTAAATTGTCAGTAGCTGGAAGTGGATATTTTACCGGCGATGGTTATTTTGGTGGAAATATTACAGCTCAAAATATAAACGGAGCAGGTTCTGTCACATTCTCATCTCTTGGAAAAAATATGGTTATCACGACTGATGAAAACGGCACTCTTGTTTCATCATCATCTCCACAAGTTTCTGCAATCTTTGCCACATCAACAACAGCAACTTCAACTTTTGCAGGAGGAATTACAGGACCAAATAATTTCACTGTTCAATCATCGAGTGGCCGTGTTGGAATCGGGACAACTAATCCAACAAACCAACTTAGTGTAAGGACGGGTATTTCAGGGGCGTCTGCATACCCAACTGCAACAGCATCATTTGAAAGTTCAGGCAACTCATATCTTAACTTCCTTACACCAAACGCAAGTGAATCAGGGATTCTTTTTGGGAATGTTTCCTCAAACGTTGCCGGGGGAATTGTTTATAATAGCGTGGCTGGTGGTACGGTAAACGGCCTTCAGTTCAGAGTAAATGGTAATAGTACAAAGATGGTTATCGGTTCTTCGGGTCTAGTCGGCATCGGATCTACATCACCATTTGCAAAACTTTCTGTTCAAGCCACAGCAGGAGACTCTACTCCATTATTCACAATCGCAACATCAACAAATGGCGCTGGCACAACAACCGCATTTCATGTCGCAAGTAATGGAAATATTGGTATCGGAACAAATGTTCCTTCTCGCTCACTTGATATAGTTGCTGCTGATACTTTTAGCACAGGCTCTTTGACGGGTGGACCAATGATTAGTCTTTACGATAATGGCGGTTTCTCTGGCTCTCGTCGTTTTACTTTGCAAAATACTCGCGATGCTACAAACAATGCACTTTTGTTTAATTTAGAAAATGATGCTGGCACATCTTTGGTTAGAAATGTTTTGACACTGCAATCAAACGGCAACGTGGGCATCGGCACCACGACACCGTACGCGAAACTTTCAGTTGCAGGTCCTGTCGTTGCAGGATACTTCACAGCAACATCAACCACAGCAACATCAACATTTGGATATAGCGTTAGTTTAGATAGTGGATGTTATGCCATCGCCGGTGTTTGTGTGGCTAGTTCAAATAGTACCTTCGGAGGTGGTTCTGCCGGTGCGATGACTTACTGGATAAACAGCAACACCTTAGGCGCAACGACTTCTCCCACAGTTGGTTATTTAGTTGCAACATCAACAACAGCAACTTCAACTTTTGCTGGAGGAATCACTGGACCAAATAACTTCACAGTTCAATCATCGAGCGGAAATGTGGGGATTGGGACGACGAGCCCACAAGCAAATCTTGAGGTAGCAGCAATTGCTCCAATTTTAAGAATAACTTCAAACGGTGTGGTAGGTGGGCAAACAGCAGGCATCTATCTTACAAGTACATCAAACGGTGCACCTTTTACGAGTTCTATAACGCAAGGCAACAATGGTGCTTATTTAAATATTGCATCTCCAAACAATGGTGGGGTAAATGGTTACATGACTTTTTCTCCAGCGGGAACAGAAGCTGTAAGATTATTAACAAACGGCAACGTCGGTATCGGCACCGCGTCACCAACATATAAACTTTCTGTTGAGGGAACATCAACACTTGGCAATCAAGCAATTGCAGGATACTTCACAGCAACATCAACCACAGCAACTTCAACTTTTGCTGGTGCTGTTGGTATCGGCTCATCAACACCTGGTTATAAATTATCAGTCGCTGGTTCAGCATATTTTGACGGTGGAAATATTACAGTCTCAACCATCACCGCCACATCGTCGGTTTCAGCACTTTCATACAATGTGCTTTCTGCTGGAATCGGCACTGGTTATCAATTGGGCGGGACAAGCGTGTTGAATTATGTTGGTGGCGTCACTCGTTTAAATGATCTTGGCGGAGGTATATCACTTCGCACAAATAGCACAGATCGTTTGTATGTAGATACAGCGGGCCTCGTCGGAATTGGCGATATTAGTCCTACTTATAAACTAGACGTCACAGGTGATGCTCGATTCACTTCTTTCGTAGATGCTTCACATTTTGTTGCAACATCAACCACTGCCACATCAACATTCGCTGGAGGTCTCACTGTCGGTTCCACAAATCTATCTGTCCCACCAACAGGCAACGTCGGCATCGGCACAGCAAACCCTGCAGTCAAGTTAGATATCGGTGGAGGATCAAACTACACCAACACAACAGGAGTAAATCAATTCTTTTCACCAACAGGAAAGATAATCCAAGTACGTGACACAAACCAATCATCCTTAAACTTAATATCAGATGTTGATACAAACGGAGCAACACTAGGAGCCATCGCATTCTCTCGCTCAGGAGGACAAGCAGATTCCCACGTAAACGTCGCTGGAATAAATTCCACACAAGTCGGCACAGGTGCATTATCCGGAGGAACACTACAATTCTGGACAAAATCAAACGGTGGTTCTGTCACTGAACCTCGCATGGTTATTGATAACGCTGGTAATGTTGGGGTTGGGACAATTACTCCAGATTCTTTCAAACTTCAAATTGCTGGAAATGTCGGACCAAACACAGACAATTCTTATGACTTAGGTTCTTACCTTTTGCGTTTTAGAAATCTTTATGTAGCAAATATTTTTTCTTCAAGTTCACCAACATTTTCATCTTTGGGTAAGCATATGGTCATCACGACCGATGCAAACGGCACTCTTGTTGCATCATCAACCCCACAAGTCGCTGCAATCTTTGCAACATCAACAACAGCAACTTCAACATTTGCAGGAGGAGTAACTATGGGCACGAATGGTTTTGTTTATCAGCGAACAACAGGAAATGTTGGGATTGGTATGTCACCGACTTATGGAGGAAAGCTTGAGGTAAACGGCTCAATATTTATGGTCGGTGCGAGTTCTGGTTTACAACAAGTTGGTGGAAGCACAGGGATTCTTTCTTGGCGTGGCGGTATAAGCAGTTTGGGTGATAACACAAGTCTTCCTAGTTTGAAACTTGTGCGTGAGGGTGGGGCAGTTGCCACTGATTTAATTCAAACATACACCGACAACGGCACAACACCAGCATTCTTCGTTAAAGGTAATGGTAGCGTCGGGATCGGCACAACGACACCAGGTAGCAAGTTGAGTATATCTGGCGGTGTATCAATTGGTGCAAATTACGGCACTGCTTCGCCAACAAACGGACTATCTGTTGAAGGGACAACTTTAATTGGAACACAAACTGCTGGGGCCAATGGTCTTTTGCAGGTTGCTGGTGATATCGGCCTTTCTGGAACTAGAACTATTCGCCCAGCATCTAACTCAGACACAGACACTTTACGTTTTCTTGGAACACAAATCGTCGTAGGTACAACAAACTCAATTGCATATGGGTATAGTGGAGGAGGGCTTATTGCTTCAAAGTCTAATAGTGCAAGTGCTATCCTTTTGGATGTCGGCAGTAATAGTGGTACTAACAACTTAAAGGTAACTAATGATGGAAGTGGTTTAACAGGAACAATGACCTATATGGGTGGAAATGTAGGTATCGGCACGACGACACCGTTCAGTAAATTATCAGTGACAGGTGCAGGCACAGGTACAGGGCGAGGATTCTCAGTTGCCAACTCAAGTGAACTTGATAACTTCTATGTATTAGATAATGGCAATACCTACACGAGAGGTAATGTCGGCATCGGCACCACAACACCCGGAGCACCTCTTCATGTGCAAGGCAATGCTATTTTAGGAAACAGAGGAACTCTAGGTTCATGGGAATTTACACAAAATACTTTTTCTCATTATTATGGTAGCGACGTAACAAATCCAAGATTTGCATACCAAAGAGATACAGTTCCATCAGGAGGAAGTTCTGGAACGCTACTTTTTGCAAATAGCACTCAAACTTTTGCCGCCGGTGGTGCAGGGTTGGGAGCGCCAGCCGCTGGGGTGCTCGCTTTTTTCACAAGCAATGGTTCTGCTTTGGTTGAACGTTTGCGCATAACAAGCGCAGGCCTCGTCGGCATCGGCACCACCTCACCATTCGCAAAACTCTCTGTGGCAGGTGACGCATATATCGGAGGTAATCTTACAGCAACAGGTACGGTCTCTTTCCAAAATTTCACATTTGTTAATGCAACAGGAACATCGGCAACTACAACCAACTTCTACTCAACCACTGCATCATCAACAAATCTTTTCGCGACGTTACTTGCAGTTGGTGGAAACAAACTTGTCACAACAGCGGGCGGTAATGTAGGTATCGGTACGGCGAACCCAACTGTGAACGTTGACGTTAATGGTGCTGGCGACACATACGTCAGAGTCAATTCGCCAGACGCAAACACATCCGGATTTTTGTACAACAAAGCAGGTGTGCAAAAGTGGTTTACATACGTGCCATCAAGTAGCAACGATTTGCGTTTTTATGACAACACACTCAATGACAGAGTTACATTCCAAGTTGGTGGAAATGTTGGAATTGGAACGACGAATCCAGACTCAAAACTACATGTTGTAGGAACAGATTCAGACACACTTCTTAAACTTCGAGGTACTAACGTCACTTTGATTGGACGCACAGATAGTACTGGAAATGGTAATGGGTATTTCGGTACACTTGCCGGACATGACTTGAACTTCGTTACAAACAATACCGCTAAAATTACTGTACAAAACTCAACGGGTAATGTCGGCATCGGGACGACGACGCCAGCACAAAAGTTAACGGTAAATGGTGGCCTCATGGTTGAGGGTGGCTCGGCTCCCGTCGGCTATAACGCAGGGGCTCTTTATTGGTCTGGTAACGTTTTTCAGATTGAAGGTAGAACGTCAACAGGATTTGCTTCCAATCGGTATGAAGGCGTCCAGCACATTTTCAATGTATCGGGAAGTGAGAAGGCCAGGATAGACCCAAACGGCAACGTCGGCATTGGGACGGCGAGCCCAGGAAGTTTATTGCATGTTCAAGGAAATATTCAAATAGGAGATAACACAACCGCAAACGGAGCGTTCATACAGCGCACTGCTGCTGCTGGATGGGGAGATGTAATACAAGTCTATAGGGCCGGAGTAAATGTCTGGAATCTTCAGAATAATCCAGCAAACTCTTATGCACGATTTACCAACGGTTTGATTGTTGACGGCAAAATCGGCCTCGGCACCACCACACCAACAGTCTTACTCACAGTAGGTTCATCAACACCAGACAGCATAGCTTCAACAAACTACTACAACTCTGCATACATATCAGGTGATCTAGAAGTAGATGGAACAATCTATGGCACAACAGCTCCTGTCTACTCATCACTAGGTAAGCACATGGTTATCACCACTGATGGCTCAGGTACTCTAGTCGCATCATCATCTCCACAAGTCTCTGCGATCTTTGCTACCTCCACTACTGCGACGAGTACGTTTGCTGGAGGAATCACAGGACCAAATAATTTTATTGTCCAGCAAAATTCAGGAAATGTTGGAATTGGAATTGCAAACCCAAGCACAATTTTAAATATAAAAGGTCTTGATCCAACATTATATATTCAGAGCAATGGTGGTTCTGCTTCAAGTATTAAATTTGATACCGGTCACAGTTTTTACTTAACAGACGGCACCACTCAATTTGTAAGTGCTCTCAATGTTGGTTCGGGTAATGATTTAGAGATTAAGGCACGCAACAGTTCTGATGCGGACATTGGTTTTGTAACAGGAAGTGCACAGCGACGAATGACAATCACATATGCCGGTAATGTTGGCATTGGAACATCGACACCAGGTAACCTGCTTACAATGCAAGCGACAAATCCGAATATTCAGCTCTCCACTAATAGTGGTGGAACAGGAGTTATGTCTTCTATTTCGCACGATGTCCTTGGTCTTGCTCGCACATCGGTCGGATTCGGTACAATTACTGGCGGACAGGGGTTCGTGTCTTTTTCGACAGGTTCCGGTTCTTTAAGTGAAACCATGCGAATAGTAAGCGGCAACGTCGGTATCGGCACCACCTCACCATTCGCAAAACTTTCTGTTCAAGCAACAGCTGGTGGCTCAACTCCACTATTCACAATTGCATCATCAACAAGTGGTGCGGGAACATCAACGGCACTACATGTCACGAGCAATGGAAATGTGGGAGTTGGGACAGTAGTGCCAAGTTCAATACTTCATGTCTCACAACCGGGAACAGCAAGTTCTCAGGGGATGATTAGATTCTTGCAACCTTCATTGGCTGACGGAAATTATATGTCGATGGACTTCGGCAGGGCCGAAGCAACCAACGAAAGTGCTGGCTATTTTTATAAATATGCAACCGGCGATAATTCAATATTAGGTTTGTATCACTACGGAGACAGCGGTATTAACGGACAAGGATTGATTGTTAAAAAGGGTGGCAATGTTGGTGTCGGCACCACTAGCCCATGGGGACTCCTTTCTGTAAACCCAAATGGCATCACTGGTCCTGCTTTCGTTGTCGGAAGTTCAACTGCGACAAGTTTCGTTGTTGATAATGGTGGCAGAATAGGTATAGGTACAAGTACCCCAAATGGTAATTACAAATTATCCATAGTAGGGGGGACATATATTCATGGGGCTGACAATGACGGAATATATTTTGCAAACTCAGCAGTCAATGACGTGGACAGAGTTTACAAGGTAACGACCAACACCATGGGAACTGATGCAAGGTGGGCCGTAAGTAACGGATCCGTTGGTGCACCTGGTTTTGCATTTGTCGCGGACTTGGCAAGCGGTATGTATGCTCCATCGGCAAGTAATATCGGACTTAATACAGCTGGAGTTGAAAGAATAAGAATTGATTCAACTGGCAACGTCGGCATCGGCACAACCTCACCATTCGCCAAACTCTCTGTAGCAGGTGATGCATATATCGGAGGAAACCTCACAGCAACAGGCACACTCACAGTAACAGGTGCCATCACAGCTCCATATTTCACTGCGACATCTCTCACTCAAGCTTCAACATTCCCATACGCATCAACCACAGCTATCACTTCATCTGGTTCTGCATACTTTGCAACTGCTGGTGGCAATGTCAGTGTCGGAGCAGGGGTGAATCCTGGATATCAAATGTGGGTGAATGGCACACTTGCAGCTAGTTCAACAATCATCACAGGGTCTGGTGTATCAAGTGATTTTCGTATTGCACGAATTGGTGGTGGTACCTACTTGAGTCTTAGTGCTGGAGGAGGTGCATATACTTCTTACAATTTTACTACCAGTGGAACACCGGTGATGAGCTTCCAGGGGAACAATGTCGCATTTGGTTCATTCTCTGGAGGTACGACTCAAATAGGAGGAACAGATACCGCAATATTTGGTGGCAACGTCGGCATCGGCACCACATCACCTTACGCAAAACTTTCAGTTGCCGGAGCTGTTGTCGCAGATTATTTCCACGCAACATCAACCACCGCAACATCAACGTTTGCTGGCGGGTTGAATGTTGGTTCAGATAGTTTGGTTTATGATTTTTCATCTGGAGTCACATCTATTTCAAGTTTAAATCTTGGAGCAACAAGTTTTGATGCCGACTCAGGTGCTCTTTCTTGGATTGATATGCCAGTGACATCTGATTCAGCAATCGGAACAGTTGAAAGCTACACTGCACACCTAGACGGCAACGCTCTGCTCACTGTTTATAGTGAGTCTGATGGGGTAGGTGGTATTCAAAATTATGGCGTTGGAATCGGATCATCAACTCCTTGGGCAAAACTTTCCGTAATGGGAACATCTGGTTCCACTCGTCCTGTGTTCCTAGTTTCAAGTTCAACAAACGCATCTATGTTAACTGTTGGTTACGACGGTAATGTCGGCATCGGGACCTCATCACCGTTCACCACACTCTCCGTTAACGGCTCAGGATTCTTTGGTGGCACACTCACAGCAACAAACATTACCGCGACAGGCACACTTTCATTTGCAAATCTATTAGCAACAGGTTCATCAACTCTTCAAAACTTCACATTCGTAAATGCGACAGGAACAAGTGCAACAACAACAAACTTCTACTCAACTACAGCGTCAACGACAAATTTGTTTGTCGGTGGAAATGTAGGAATTGGGACAAGTAATCCGCAATCCCCACTACATATCACCTCTAGTCTTTCTGATAATTGGAGAATTGGGACTGGCCGAACGTTTGCGTATTACTATAGCAGTGAAGCAAGTCCACGTTATCAGTTATATAACGGTGGTTCTCCTTCTATGGTAAATGGTTTGACAATGAAGATGTCAAGCACTGGTACTTTGGAAACCAACGGGGTTTCTGTAGTTACTATCGCAGAAAGAACTCTTGGTTTTGGTACTTCTAATGGCACTAATATAGTAGAAAGAATGAGAATAGATAGTAATGGTTTGGTCGGTATCGGCACAACGACACCGAATTCCGTTCTTTCAATTTCAAACTCTGCGACCACAGCTGTAAACACACCGCTATTCACTATTGCTTCAACAACAGCTGGAAATTCCACTACTACTTTAATGACTGTGCTTGCAAGCGGAAATGTCGGAGTTGGTACGGAAAATCCAAGCTCAAAATTCGTAATCAATCAGGGAAACATAACAAACAAGTATGCACTTTCACTGGAGAATCTTGGGGCAGGGACAGTAGGTATCAACTTGTCTTATGCTGGTGGGGGGACGATGGCCATTGGGCAACTAACAGGTGTCCAAAATCAAATTTATTCAGCAAACAGAACACTTAAGTTCTCTGTCTCGAACAGTGCCTATGACTCAGCACCACAAGCAATGTTGTTTACGCAAGATGCCAGCACCCCCACAAGAACGCTAGCAGTATTCCAAGGAGCATCATCACAAACTGCAGATATTTTTCAAGTTCAGAACTCAAGTTCAAGTGTATTATTTAACGTGAAAGGAAACGGCCTCGTCGGCATCGGCACCACCACACCAACAGTCTTACTCACAGTCGGCTCATCAACACCAGACAGCATAGCTTCAACAAACTACTACAACTCTGCATACATATCAGGTGATCTAGAAGTAGATGGAACAATCTATGGAACAACAGCTCCTGTCTACTCATCTCTTGGTAAGCATATGGTTATCACCACTGATGGCTCAGGCACACTTGTCGCATCATCATCTCCACAAGTTTCTGCTATCTTTGCTACATCAACCACCGCAACTTCAACTTTTGCTGGAGGTTTAACGGTTGATACGAATTCTTTGGTTGTTGATTATTCAACAAGTAGGGTTGGTATTGGAACTACAGATTTGCAAGCAAAACTTTCTGTGGAGAGTACGGTGAGCGACACATTAAGAATAGGACAAACAAACAGTATCGCTGGTAATCGTTTTATGCATATTGGTGTTGATACCACGAATGGATTTGGTGAGATTGGTGTGACTCAGTATGCCCAAACATCACTTCCCTTGATTTTGCAAAGACTTGGTGGAAATATCGGGGTGGGAACGACGACGCCAACGGCAAAGCTCAGTGTCTTTGGTAACACAGTAGTAGGGACGTCTACGGCTCTTGTTTCTGGGTCAGCACTTACAGTAGCCACAGAGAGTGTGAATTCCGGTTCTAATCTTTATGGGGCTGTTGCGATGATATTAAAGACGACGAACGCCGATATCTCTAACTCGACGATACGTTGGGTCAACCAACAAGGCACCTACGAAACATTCCTTGGTCGTAACTTCAATGTTTCGGATTCTATCCTTGAAGTCGGCGATAACACAACGACTAAATTTATTATTACCAACGCCGGCAATGTTGGCATCGGCACGACGAGTCCGGCAGATAAACTCCACGTAGAAGGTGGGGGGGTTACCGCTCAATCTGTTCAAGCTGTTGGCTCGCCTTCATATTGGGGCACAGGACAAGGTCTTGGTATAAGTTACGCTTCTAATATTGGTTCTATTCGTGCTTACAACAACACTTCAGGAACAGGTTCCGCTGATATTAACTTCATCACAGGCGGTACAGAAAAGATGAGGATAACAAGCACTGGCAACGTCGGCATAGGCACCACTTCTCCATATGCAAAACTTTCTGTCGCCGGCCCTGTTGTCGCAGATTATTTCTACGCAACATCAACAACAGCAACATCAACATTCGCCGGAGGCTTGAACGTTGGTTCGGGTGATTTAACTTATGATTTTTCATCCGGCATAACTTCTGTTTCAAATCTAAATCTTGGTGCAACAAGTTTTGATTCTGACGCAGGCGCACTTTCTTGGATTGATATGCCTGTTACTTCTGATTCAGCAATCGGAACAGTGGAAAGCTACACAGCACATCTTGATGGCAACTCAATGCTCACTGTTTATGGTGAGTCTGATGGGGTAGGTGGTATTCAAAATTATGGCGTTGGTATCGGCTCATCAACTCCATTTGCAAAACTTTCTGTAATGGGAACATCCGGTTCCACTCGCCCTATATTCCAGGTTTCAAGTTCAACCAACGCTTCAATATTAACAGTGAGCTACGATGGCAAAGTCGGCATCGGCACCACCTCACCAACAGTATTACTCACAGTCGGTTCATCAACACCAGACAGCATAGCTTCAACTAACTACTACAACTCTGCATATATAGCAGGTGACCTAGAAGTAGACGGCACAATCTATGGAACCACTGCTCCTGTCTACTCATCACTAGGTAAGCACATGGTTATCACAACTGATGGCTCAGGTACTCTTGTTGCATCATCAACTCCACAAGTCGCTGCTATCTTTGCTACATCAACAACAGCAACATCAACTTTCGCAGGATACTTGAATGTTGGCACAAACGATTCGTTTACTAATCCTTCTGGTAAGTTGAATGTTATCGGGACCGCAGTTTCTGCTGGTTCAACTGTTATCAAAAATCAGAAATTGTTTAGTCTAATGCTTCCACAAGAATCAACCTACGAGCAGGTGGCTGATTTTTGGATGGGAAGGTGGCAGGACGCAACAAACAATTCACGTACAGCACTAACAATTTCTCTTAACTATGCAAGTGGTAGTGATGCAGATACTGATGTGATGACATTATTATCTTCCGGCAACGTCGGCATCGGCACGACGACACCGAACGCGAAACTGAACGTACTTGGTAGCAGTGGAACTATATATGCAAATTCCATTGCAAAGTTTTACGCGGCAAACACACAGGGTGTATATGTTGGCTACAACACAACCAATAAATACGGATATATTGGAGCAATTACAGAGGGGGTGACACACGACGCATTAGTCTTAGAACCATCTGGAGGCAATGTCGGTATTGGAACAACGAGCCCTGATAATGCACTCGTTGTATCACGCAATACCACAAGCGGTTCTTATGGCACTTACCCTCTCTCCGCGGTTAATAACGATGCCCTAACTGGATACGCTGGTTTCGCGATTACGAAAGGCACGGGTCTCGCTGGTCTCCGTTCGCGTATATATGTTGATAATAATGATGATCTTTTCATGGGTACGTATACTTCAGACCCACTTACGCTTACGACTAATAACTCTGCTCGCGTTACAATCGATACAACCGGCAACGTCGGTATTGGGACAACGACACCTGGATTCAAGACACAAATCGTAGCAGATGGAACGGGGCCCTATCCTTACGACAACAACGGCGGTGCACAATTGGCGATAAGCGGTGCGACAGATCCGCTCAAACGACTTTCTTTCATGATTGACACAACGAACAATCGCGGTGTTATTCAGGCGGCGCGAAGCGGTGATCAGACATATCCGTTGCTTTTGAACCCTGTCGGCAGCAACGTCGGTATTGGGACAGCAACACCAGCATATAAATTGGATAATTGGGGAACATTTCGTACTCATGCGGGGACTAACGTTAATGTCGACGTTATCGGCGCACTAACTGCCGGGGCCGGGGCCTCAGTTCGTTCATTTAACGATGCCGGTAATGTTTATTTGCCAATGGAATTTAATGCGTCACTCTTTGCGTTTATGACGGGCAACGTTGGCATTGGCACATCAACACCAGGGGTTAAGTTAGATGTGACTAGCGGGAGTGATTATACGATCACCTCAGAAAGAACATCTGCCGCAATTGATTCTATTGCACGAGGTTTAATGGTAAGACACAAAACAACAGGTGATATGATAAATGGTTTTGGCTCAGCCGTAACTTTTTCAATTCAAGATATTGCAGGAGTATCAAATCCGATAGCAGATATAGGTGCGGTAAGAAATGGAGCGGATAATTCTGGCGACATTGTATTTAGGCCGTATTCTGCAGGGACAGCATCGGAACAAGTAAGAATAAAAACAAGTGGCAACGTCGGTATCGGAACGACGGGGCCGGAAGGGAAGCTGAACATATTCTCAGGAAGTGCGGGAACCATTATTGCTAACACAGCGGCTGACGACCTTGTGATAGAGAATTCTTCTGATGTAGGAATGCATTTCATCAGCCCAGATGCGAATCCTGCCCGTATCTTATTTGGCACTCCAGCTGATGACGCTGGTGCTCAGATACAATACAGTTACAACTCTGGCAGCCCACTTCTCTCACTCCTTTCAATGAACGCTAATGGTGCGATTGTGTTGAGTCCTGGTAGTTCCGTTGAGGCAATGAGACTTACCAGTGCAGGCAATGTCGGCATCGGCACATCAACACCATATTCAAAACTAACAGTGTGGGGGACAGGCACAACAACAGGGCAGACATTTGCGTTGGTGAATAGTGCCTCAACAACACTCTTGCAAGTCACAGACAATGGAGATATGAATATTGGTGGTTACGATATTTTCTACGAAGCTTCCACCACTTCAACATCGATTTCAAATCTTAATTTTGGTTCAATGAATTTTGATACCGACGGGGGAATACTCTCATGGGTTGATATGCCAGTCACATCTTCTTCTGCAAACGGAACAGTTCAAAGTTACACCGCTCAATTAGACAGCAATCCTGTCCTCACAATCTACGGCCAAGCAGACGGCACAGGCAGTATGGCAAACACACGTGTTGGTGTAGGCACAAGCACTCCATATGCAAAACTCACAGTATGGTCTGCAACCACAACAGCAGAAAATGTATTTCAAGTTGTTAACTCCGCTTCATCAACATTGTTTGTAATAAACAATTCAGGGTATGTAGGAATAGGCACTACGACACCAGGAACATTTAAACTTCAAGTGTTGGGAAATGTTGGCCCAGATGCTGATAATACATATGACTTAGGTAGCCCAACAATGAGGTGGCAAAATATTTATGCTACAAATATTTTTTCTTCTACATCACCAACATTCTCATCTTTAGGTAAACACATGGTCATCACAACCGACGGTTCAGGTGCTCTTGTCGCATCATCAACTCCACAAGTCTCTGCTATCTTTGCTACTTCAACCACTGCGACGAGTACGTTTGCAGGAGGAATGATAGTTGATACGAACTCATTCGTTGTCGATTATTCAACGGGTCGCGTTGGTTTGGGGACACTTTCTCCTTCAAATAAATTAGACCTTGGAAGCTCTGGTTCAATCGTTAATTTCGGCGCATCTTTGACCGTTCTAAGTAACAATCAACTAACATTAAATGCTTCTGGTGGGGTGACAATTCAAAATCTTGCAAGTCAGGATAGTTCTCCTCTTACAATTCAAACAGGGAATTCTGCGGCGAATAATAACGACATAATTTTTAAACCAGGAGCTGTTGAAGTTGCACGTATTGCCGAAACAGGTTTCGTTGGTATTGGAACAACGACACCGACGTCGCTACTCGATGTTTATGGAGCACGAAGTGCTGGAGCAAATGTTGATTTCATTAGAATAAACTCTGCTGGTCACGGTGGTTCGGTGGCCGACGGTGCATCACTTGCATTTACTAGCGGAGTTGGTGGTACTACCGTTGGACGTGTTCAGTCTGTCGTCTCCGCAGGTTCATATGACCTAGCATTTCATACTGGTGGCACTATTGGAGAGAAGATGAGAATAATGGCTAACGGCAATGTTGGTATTGGTACAACGAGTCCGAGTGCTCTTCTTACTCTTGATGCTGGGGTAGTGTCTCAGGCGTTTTACAGTGTCTTATCGGGATCTCGGAATGGTATCGCGGGAATAAAAATTGCGAACATTAGCACCGGCACGGGCGCACAGAGTATTTTGACATTTGGAGAGGATACGGGACAGTCCGCGACACCCGCTTATCTTATTCGATACAATTCGACTCACTCTACGCGAGCAAACGATTTGGATATACACGCGTCAGGGGATTTGGTGTTGCAACCGAACGGGGGCAACGTCGGCATCGGGACGACGAGTCCGGCAAGTAAACTCGCAGTTTCGGGCGGCGCATCCATCGGTGCAAATTACAATATCGCTGCCCCAACAAACGGTCTTATGGTAGAAGGCAACGTTGGTATTGGGACGACGGATCCAGTTAATTCAAAATTATATGTGTTAAATAGTGGAGTCGCTAATTTAATCATCGGATATAATAATACCTCCAACAATTACTTTGATGCGGGAAACAATATATTCCGAAACGCATCTGCTGTAGAAGCGATGAGAATTACAAGCACCGGCAACGTCGGCATCGGCACGACGAGTCCGGCAACAACACTTAGTGTTCACGGCACAGGAAGTATGACCGGGCTTTTAACTGCTAATTCTGGTGGGACCCTCGCACAATCAGTCTCTGGAATTAGAATCCTTGGTTCTTCTAGTGATAACAATTGGGCTGGTGGCATGGACTTCACCTCTTACAATGGAACCTCGGTATATAACCGCATTCTTAACTCTACTGGTGGGATGTTTTTCTACACTGGTACTTCAGCAACAAATGTTGAGCGAATGAGAATTGATAATACAGGCAACGTCGGCATCGGCACAACCTCACCATTCGCAAAACTATCTGTAGCGGGTGATACATATATTGGGGGCAACTTCACGGCGACAGGCACAGTATCTGCCGGCACAACAACACTCACAAATCTTATTGTCACCAACACAAGTACCTCCACGTTTGCTGGAAGTTTGAATGTGAACAACGGTGATTTTGCATACGACTATACAAGTGGAATAACTTCAATTTCAAATCTTAATCTAGGTGCAACCAATTTTGATGCTGATGCAGGTTTGGTCACATGGACAGATATGCTCGTGAGTTCAAACGTCGCACAGGGTACAGTTGAAGGATATGTTGCTCAACTAAACGGTGACCCCGTCCTCACAATCTACGGCCAAGCAGACGGCACAGGCAGTATGGCAAACACTCGCGTCGGCATTGGTACATCAACACCATACGCAAAACTAACAGTATGGTCAGCAACCACAACAGCAGAAAACGTATTCCAAGCGGTTAACTCCGCTTCATCAACATTGTTTGTAATAAACAATTCTGGAAATGTTGGTATCGGCACCACCTCTCCATTCGCTATGCTTTCTGTAAACGGTTCAGGATACTTTGCCGGCACACTCACAGCAACAAACATCACAGCAACCGGCACAGTATCATTCCAAAACTTCACATTCGTAAATGCAACTGGAACAAGTGCAACAACAACAAACTTCTATTCAACCACAGCGTCAACAACTAATTTGTTTGTTGGTGGAAATGTTGGAATAGGGACAAATTCACCAGGTGCGAGATTGGATGTGAGTGGAAATATTCGTAACCAAACAAGCGTCAACTCATTTGCCAACAGCTACACTGCAGCATTTGGTAAAACTCGTGTTATTGATGCATCAAATCCACAGTTTGAATTGTGGCACGACGGAAGTAGTGCTGGTCAGTTTAGTTATTCTGGAGGCACATTAAATTACGGAACACATACTGGTGGTGGAACACAGACAACATACCTAACAGTATTAAGTGGTGGTAATGTCGGCATCGGCACCACAACTCCAGGAACACTCCTCTCTCTTGGCAACACCGGCGCGAATACAATCAATATCTCAAACACGGCAACTTCGACATTTGGCTATGGTATCAACCTCGCTACCGGATGTTTCGCAGTAAATGGCGTATGTGTGGGCTCATCCAGCGGTACCAACTTCTTCACCAACTCTGGTGCGAGCACGTACCTCAGCACTGGCACCAACCTCGGCATCGGCACCACTTCACCATACGCAAAACTCTCAGTCCAAGCAACAGCAGGTGGTTCAACTCCTTTATTCACAATCGCATCATCAACAAGCGGTGCGGGAACATCAACCGCATTCCATGTCGCAAGTAATGGATATGTTGGAATTGGAACAAGTAATCCAAGCGTTGCGTTAGATGTATTAGGAAATATAAAACTTGGAGCAAACACAGGAGCTGCCGCAAGTCCTGGCACCTTAATTACTTTTAATAATTCTGGATATGCCGCCCCAGCTGCGCCTAGCGTTGTTGGCGCTGGCGAGAAGTTAATGCTTTGGGATAACGGTGGTTATAAGTCAACAATAGGATTAAACGCCGGAGAACTTTATCTACAGTCTTCAGGGTCAGCAACAGGAGGAATGTCTTTTTATACAGGAACATCTGGTGCTGGTACTGAAAGATTAAAAATTACTCCAACTGGAAATGTTGGAGTTGGCACAACCTCTCCTTCATACAAACTTGATGTCGCAGGCTTTATCAATACCGATAAATATTCTGGATACAAGCAAGATGGGAACACAGTATTGTACGCAAGCACGACTAATACTTCATTAGCTGTCGGCGCATCCTCAGCATCTTCATGGATGAGCGCATCATCAACACCTTGGTATTCTGTCGCCGTTGGTCAAGGCGCCCTTGCAACGACACCTACTAATGCCACAGCACAATACAATACAGCTGTTGGGTATAACGCCCTTACTTCTAACACTACCAGCAAGAAAAACACCGCCATCGGTGTGGATGCCCTTTACTCCAACACCACCGGCTCTTTCAACACTGCTAACGGTATGAGCACCCTCTACTTCAACACCACCGGTTCCTCCAACACAGCTAATGGCTTGAATGCTCTCTACTCCAACACCACCGGCGCCTCCAACACCGCTATTGGTGCGAATGCCCTCTACTCCAATACCACCGGTAATACTAACATCGCCATCGGTCGCAGTGCTCTCCACAACAACGCTTCCGCTACCTCCTCCATAGCGATTGGATATTCGGCCGCAGAAGGCAACGCTTCCTACTCAAATCAAGGTGGCGTGTATCTTGGTTATTCAGCTGGCTTTAGCGCCGCCACTGGCTCCGACTACAACACATTCGTCGGTTATAACTCCGGCTACGGTGTCACCACTGGTGCAAGGAATGTCTTCCTTGGTAACTCAACTATCTCCGCTTCATACAACCAAGTCACCACAGGTTCAAACAACATTTCTATCGGTAATGATGTCGCAGTCGCATCAGCAACAGCTTCAAATCAGCTCAATATTGGAAATTTAATTTATGGTGTTAATCTCAACGGCACAGGCTCGACTCTTTCAACAGGAAATATTGGCATCGGCGACGCAACTCCATCATACAAACTAGACGTCGCTGGGTTCATCAACACCGATCAGTTCGGCGGATACAAGCAAGATGGAAATACCGTCCTTTATGCAAGCACCACCAACAATGCCCTCGCCGTCGGAGCATCAAGTGCCGCAGGATGGATGAGCGCATCATCAACACCTTGGTATTCTGTCGCCGTTGGTCAAGGCGCTCTCGCAACGACACCGACAATTTCTACGGCACAATATAATACAGCTGTTGGGTATAACGCCCTTACAGCAAATACAGTAGGTTATTACAACACCGCAAATGGTTATCAAGCTCTTTACGCCAACACCACCGGTGTTAACAATACTGCAGTCGGTGGAAAAGCACTTACAGCCAACACCACTGGCTATTACAACACTGCAATCGGCATGAATTCTCTTTTAGCTAACACTACTGGTTATTACAACACCGTAAGTGGTACAGCAGCTCTTGTAGCGAATACTACTGGTTATAACAACACCGCTAGTGGTGTTAATTCTCTCTATTTTAACACCACCGGTTATAACAATGTCGCAAGCGGAGTACAGGCACTCTATTTAAACACCACAGGTTATCAAAACACCGCAAATGGCACGCAAGCCCTCTACAACAACATCACCGGCACCAACAATACAGCAAATGGCATGAACGCTCTCTTCAACAATACCTCAGCCACTTCCTCCACTGCAGTTGGTTATTCCGCAGCTCGAGGTCCTTCTTCTTACTACAACCAAGGAGGCACCTATGTCGGCTACCAGTCTGGCTACTCTGCTGGCAACAACTCCGACTACAACACCTTCCTCGGCTATCAGTCTGGTTATGGTGTCACCACTGGTTCCAATAATATTTGGATAGGAACAGCAACTTCCTCCACTGCAATTGCAAACCTCACCACTGGTAGCCAAAACATACTTATCGGTAATAACATTTCACTTCCATCAGCCACCGCTTCCGGTCAACTCAACATCGGAAACATAATATTTGGTACGGGAATCACCGGAACAGGCTCCACACTCTCCACCGGCAACGTCGGCGTTGGTACCACTTCTCCATACGCAAAACTATCTATCTCCGCTTCTTCTACTTTACCGGCGTTTGCGATTGTGCAATCAACCTCTACAACTGCAACTGGACCATTAATGTCATTTCTTAACGGTTTTGCCACTTCATCTGGTCCCGCTGCTTCGCCGATTGAATTCGGATCCATTCGTGATTTTCACATGACAGTTAAGGGTAGTGTTGCAGACACTACTAATCTCCCTGGGGCTATGGCTCTCTCTGTTTCTGGCCGTTACGCTTATGTTACATCAGATAGTGGAGATAGACTTACTGTTGTTGATGTTACAAACCCATCAACCCCTGTTGTTGTCGGGTCTGTAAAAGACAGTATTAATTTAAACGCTCCTCGTTCTATTTCTGTATCTGGGCGATATGCTTATGTAGGGGCACAAGATAATAATGGTTTAGCAGTGGTTGACATATCAAATCCCACAACCCCTGTTGTTGTGGGGTCTGTAAAAGACAACACTAAATTAAACGCTCCTCGAGCCGTATCTGTATCTGGTCGTTACGCATATGTAACGTCGTCTGGCGGTGCCCGCTTAACTGTGGTTGATATATCTAACCCAACAAATCCTGTTGTTATTGGGTCTGTAAATGATGCCACAAATTTAAGTATTGCAATTGGTCTGTCTGTTTCTGGTCGTTACGCATACGTAGCGGCGGCTGGTAGTAGTCGCCTAACTGTAGTTGATATATCTAACCCCACAACCCCTATTGTTGTAGGGTCTGTAAATGATGCTGTAAATTTAGGCAGTGCAATCTCCGTTTATGCTTCCGGTAGGTATGTTTATGTTGGCGCAAACGGTACAAGCCGTCTTACTATAGTTGATGTTTCTAACCCATCAACCCCTGTTGTTGTCGGGTCTGTATTTGACGCAGATAATTTATCTGCTCCCCAGTCGATGTTTGTTTCTGGGAGCTATGCGTACGTAACTACACTAAGCGGTAGTAACCGCCTAACTGTGGTTGATATTTCAACTCCAACTAACCCATTCGTCGTCGGTTCATTAAAAGACAGCACAAACTTATCTTCCGCTGCCGCAGTTTATGTTTCCGGTCGTTATGCGTACGTGACAGCTTATGGTACGAGTCGTCTTACGGTAGTTAATCTTGCAGGTATAGAAATACCAACAGTCCTTACGGGGAATTTGCAGTCATCATCGGTTACGGTTTGGGATAATATGGATATAGGAAACAACCTCTATGTCAGAGGTGGTTTGAATCTCGGTCAAGGGGGTCTTTTCAGTAATGGTTCGGGAACGTTTATGCAATCTACCTCCACCTCCCTCGTACTCTCCCCGGCGCTCTATGCGGGCACCTTCGACAGCAACACCTCATCTAATGCTGATGTGCTTACCATTACTCACGGTGGGTGGGCAACTACCACTCCAGGAGCCAACGGCATCAGTACCAGCCTCCTCTTTGCCGCCGGTAACACCTCAGCCACTACCACCAACATCGGTCGTATCAGCGCTATTTTCACTAACGCTGGCGGTACTGCCACCACCTCTGCATTAACCTTCTCCACATTGAACGGGTACTCGCTCTCTGAGAAGATGCGGCTTGATGATAACGGTTATCTCGGCATCGGTACAACGACGCCATGGGGTCAACTTTCTGTAAACCCAAACGGTATCACTGGCCCAGCGTTTGTAATTGGTTCGTCAACTGCTACTAAATTTATCGTGACGAATGGGGGTAAGGTTGGAATTGGCACAAGTAACCCAACCGCAGCACTTACTATTGGGAGTGGACAAATAATAATACCTGATGGAAGTACGGCGGCACCTTCTATTGCATTTGCCGATTCAACAAACACTGGTATTGCGAGGGTCGCAGGCAACACCGTAGGGTTAGTTGCTAATGGCATCGAAGTAGCTAGAGTGAACCCCACGCAATTAACCATTCAGATTTCAGGGTCGGCTAGTATTCCGACACTTACGGTCGGAAATGATACCACCACTGGTTTCTTTAGACCTTCTGCAAATGCTATCGGAATAACTATTTCTGGCACAGAACGTATACGTATTGACTCAACTGGCAACGTTGGTTTTGGCACCACCACCCCATCGGCTAAATTAACTGTCTACGGCGACACACTTCTCAATGGAACGAGCCGTTATCTAAACTTCGGCACATCAACAGGCACAGGTGGTTACGGTCTTCGTGACAATGCCGGCACTCTTGAATTCAAAAATCTAAATGGAACATGGCAAGGAATGAATACAGCGACGACTGGGCCTTCGTTCAGTGTGTATAAGAATGGGACGAGTCAGGTCATTACTGCAGGAGGAGGTAATACTACCGTTACGTTTGATGCGGAGAGGTTTGACACCAACAATAACTTCGACCTCACTACTGAACGGTTCACGCCGACGGTAGCAGGCAAGTACATTTTAACTGTAAACCTCACAACAGATACCTTTGCAACTTGTACTGTGGGAAATGGTGTTACTGTATATATCACAAAGAATGGAGGTGGATTAACAAGTTCAGCTCTTCTTGGTAACGGTTCGTATGTGGTGGGAGTACCTTCGCTTAGTGTGGTTGCAGATGCTAATGGAACAACTGATTATTTTAGCCTTATTATTAATAATACATGTGGTGGTGACCATACACTCGGTAATAATTCAACCTTCACCGGCGCCCTCATTGCTCCAGTCAACGCAACAGCTGGTGGTTGGCAAAACGACGGAGTTCAATCTTTCTTGGCTGATTATGCTGATAAGGTTGGCATCGGCACCACCTCGCCATATGCAAAACTTTCTATTCACGCAAACGCAGGAGAGACAAACACAACACTGTTCTCAATAGGAAGTTCAACATCCGCATACGCAACATCAACTCTATTCTCAGTATCAAACGCAGGTAACCTCACTGTTAGCGGAACAGCCACCTCAACCTTCGCTGGCTTCATCGACGTGAACGGCACGGGTACAAATGCCACCTCGACCTTCGCTTCAAACTTGTGGGTGAAAGGAACACTCCGCACAGGCACCGGTTCGATGTATATGAATGATGGAGGTATCAGTTCATCAAACGGAAATATTTTAATCAACAATAGTGGAAACTCATATTTCAATGGTGGAAATTTTGGAGTTGGTACATCAACACCTTGGGGTCAACTTTCTGTAAATCCAAACGGTATCACCGGCCCTGCATTTGTCATTGGTTCATCAACAAAGACAGACTTCATTGTGACGAACGGTGGAGGTGTGGGTATTGGGCTGGCGAATCCGGCGGGCCCTCTACATATTAGTCACTCAGGGTCTAATTCTGCTGCATTCATAGTTGGCGATGTAAACACCTTTGGAAATGATACAGGAATGTACTTGAGAACCAGTGGTACGGCTTACATTGGTACTCATTCAGCAACTGGGAAAATTAGAATTACGACAACTACTTTCGGCAGTAGTGGTAATGGGATAACGATAGCAACTGGTGGCAACGTCGGTATTGGTACCACAACACCATCAGCAGTTTTGAACGTTTATTCTGGTACAAGTGAAACAGCTCGCTTCGAGTCTAATGTATCAACAGGAGCTTACACTACGTTTTATGATAGTACAGCTAATGGGGCTCGAGGATATGTTGGTTATGGCGCCACTCTATTCGGCACCGCCGACAGTTCTCTGTTTGGCCTACGCTCACAAGGGTCAATTACATTCGCTACTAACGGTGGGAATCGCCAAATGACCATTGATACTAACGGAAAAACTGGCATCGGGACAACTCCATCAGCAAATTACTCTTTGAATATTCCATCTGGGTCTGCTGGTTCGGGGTTGCGTGTTGGAGTGGTGGCTATAGGAAATTCTGGTGGTAACTACGGGTCTACGGGTTACAACTTCCGCACCACAGATACCACAGATTCTTATCTTTACGATGTTAGTGATAAGGCTTCACAAATTAGATATGGTGCTGGTGGTGGTATAGGCGTAAGAGTTATGACCGCACCATCTGGAACGGCGGGAAATGCAATCACATTTACCGCAGGGCCGTATGTGGCAGATCAGGGTGTTGACTGGGTGTCGGGATCAGATGTTCGCCTTAAGAAAAACATAGAAAGTTTGTCCGTTCTTAATCGTTTAGATAATTATCGTGCCGTAGCATTTGATTGGAAAGGAACAGGTAAACATGATATTGGGGTTATAGCTCAAGAATTGTATCCAATATTTCCAGAGGTTGTAATTAAAGGAAGCGATAACGATGACCCTAATCTAAAAGATACAGATAGCGGTGCTTGGGGTGTGAGTTACAGCAAGTTAGGAGCCTTAGCATTGCAGGGTGTGAAAGAACTCAACACCCGCACAAGTTTTATTTCAAGTGCCACGACAACATCTGTGCTAACCGTTGATGTAAACGGCAACGTCGGCATCGGCACGACGACGCCAAATCGCGCGCTTTCTGTTGCAGGAGACGTTGGCGCTACCGCTTTCGTGAACACATCAACAAAGACTGCGAAAAAAGATATTTCTTACACGACTGCTTCTTCAGCGGAAGACATGTTTAATCAACTCATTAATTTGAAGACTGCGACATATCGTTACAACGCAGAGGAAAATAGTGAACCGCTTCGTCTTGGTTTTATCGCTGAAGATGCGCAAGTTGTTGCCCCTGAAATTCTTTCCCCAGATGGAAAAGGTGTTGATTTGTATAAACTTGCAACTTTCACACTCTCTGGCGTACAAACCTTGGCTTCAAAAGTTGATTCAATGAAAGATTTTGATACTCAGATTAGCGCATCTCTCGCTTTGGCAACTTCAACAATTGCAACAAATGCTTGGGTCATAGATAAGACGACAGGCGCAACAACCCTTTCAACAACGACAGTTCTTAATTTGAAAGGTAGCTCTATAAAAGAAGTTTCTAGTATCCTCGGTGTTGACGGAAAGTGGTCTGTTGATGAGAATGGAAAATTTGTTGGCGACACGGTGGAGGTTAAAAAAATAAACACAGAAGATATTTACGTTGCAAAAGATTTGAACGTCGGCGCGGACGCCGTATTCAGTGGCAACGTTGGCATCGGCATCGCAACAACCGGCTCAACAACCGGCGCGATAGGAATCGCACCAACCGCAACCGCCCGCCTCACCGTCCAAAACAATTTTGGAGGCTCAACCTCCAAAATTGGAGAAACGATGACTTTCGTCGCACTTGACGCTGTTGGTAACACTTCGTTTGCAATTACAGGCGATGGTCGTGTTGGAATCGGCACATCGGCACCAAAATCAGCACTATCAATTTCAGCTCCTTCTCCTCGTTTGACTCTCACCGACACAGCTTCTGTTATCGACTCAATTAGTGGTGGAAATGTTGGGGTCGGAACAACAACAAAAGATTGGTTTGTTGAATCAAGAAATGGCACCTTCTCAATCGGTGAAGTTTCTAGTTCTTCTGATAATTCTTCAAGCTCTACTGAAAATATCTACCTTTCAATTTCCGCAACAAGCACACCGGTATTAACTTTTGCTGGCGATATTAAAGCAAATATTATTTCCGCCAAGGCAATTATTTCAGACAGCATCTGTGTCGCATCTTTCTGTGACTCATTTGGTTCACGCACAATCTCGTCAGATAAAGTTGCTCTCGCAGAATCAGGAATCGCAGAACATTTTGCCGACCTTTCCTCAAGTGATGTTGAGGCCGGTGATATCGTCGCAATGAGCGCCACAACAACCCAAGCCACCAACTTGGCGGTCGAACCGCCAAGTGAGATGGGTGCAACAACAACATCCGCCGTTTTGGTTCGCGCAGACAAGACAAACGCAACATCAATAGTTGGAATCGCGAACGTTGCCGGACTAACGTTCTCGAGTACAAGCACTTCACCATCAGTCGTATTTTCTGGAAAGACTGTCGTTAAGGTTTCAACTGAGGGCGGTGTAATCAAGCCGGGCGATCGCATCACACTATCTTCAGTTCCTGGTGTTGGTATGAAGGCGACAACATCATCACAGACAATAGGTATAGCACTTGGTTTGTTTGACGGAACTCAGTCGGCAACTTCGACCGTGACCTCGGTGAATGTTGATGGCACGTTTGTTTATCAGGGCTCGGTTGCTGTCGCTGTTTCAGTTGGTTGGACACGACTTGATGGGGCTTTGACAAGCGCGACATCAACTTCTGCGACACTTGCCGTTGATTCAGTATCTGGTCGAGTTTTGTCACAAGGAGTTCTTGATATGGCCGGATTTGCTGTTGAAAATGTTAGCGCAATCACTTCGTCCTCCGGCACATGGAGCATCGACGCAAGCGGTAAATTATTGGCTGACAATATTGAGGTGCGTGGTGGAATCAAGGTTGGTTCACCAGAGAGACGTTCTGGAATTACAATGTACGACGAAGAGTTTGGAACGCCATACTGTCTAACAATCTCCGGCGGTCTTCCAAAAACAACGTCAGGGGAGTGTTTGGTCGGTGGAGCAACAACAGCAACACAAACTTCAAGCTCGTCGGTTGTCGGAGCGATTGTTGATGCGATTTCTGGAAGTGTGAATGCTCTCACTGAACCAACTGCGACCTACACCGCACCAACTACAGAGACCACCACGACAACGACAGATACAACGACGACTCCTGTCGTTGATACAACAACCACAACACCAGTGGAAACAGTCGCACCAACTACAACAGAAACAGCGACAACAACAGATACGGTTGCAACAAGTACTCCGGCTATTTAAAATATTTTAAATTCATGAAAATAAATTTTAAAAATAAAATAAAATTAATTACTAATTGTTTTTTGTTTTTAATTTTTATTACCTCACCCGTCGCTGTGTCTGCTGCCGCGACAGTTCAAGCTTCTCTTCAACCAAGTTTTGAGGCTAATCTAACGAATTCTATAATTCTTCAGACAGGTAGAGGAAATCCAGTATTTTCAAGAGCTTCCACGGCGTATGTGCAAGATTGGGAAAATTTGTTTAGGCAAGCGAAAAGCGGGGAAGTGCGTTTTGAGGGAGCGAGAAGAGTTGAAAATTTACTATCTTCTACGGAAGATTTTAGTACTTCCTGGACTCCTGTATCGCTCACTGTTACCGCAAATCAAACAACATCTCCTATTGGAACAAATACCGCAGATTTATTTACTACATCCGGGGTTGGTGGACAGCGCGTTGTGCAGAATGCTGGTGCTGTTAATGGCACAGCAGTAACATATAGCGTGTGGATTAAAGGGGGAACTGCGACAAACGCGAAGCTTCTTATCTATGATACCAGCGCTGGCGCCACCCGCATTGGTCAGCAAGTGACACTGTCCACGTCGTGGCAACGTTTTTCTGTAACAGCTACGAACCTGGTTTCTGGTAATAATCATTATTTTTATATCTATATTGATGAGAATGTAGCTAATGGTGCCGGTGCCACGGCGTATGTGTGGGGAGCTCAAGCCGAAAATGTTACTGGGCAATCAAACCAAAATCCGTCCGATTATGTTTCTAAAGGAGTGCTTTCCTCGCCATACCATGGAGCAAATGTTGATGGCGTGAAATATTTTGATAGACAAAATGGAAATACAGTTTTGTCTAATGTTGTGACCGCTAATACTGGTGCAAAAATTTCTACAAATACTTTGCGTGGTTATTTAGCAGAAGGTGCGCGAACAAATTTAGCTTTGTATTCTGAACAGTTTGATAACGCGGCGTGGAGTAATAACGCTGAAGGGTTAACAGTTTCTGTAGACAATGTTGTTGCGCCAAATGGAACAATGACGGCAGAAAAATTAGTAGAAACAGCAGACACAACACTACATCGTCGCGGGCAAAGTATTGCTTCGTCGGCTGGGACTTTGCGTCGTTTTTCCGTGTATGTGAAATCTGCTGGTAGGACGAAGGCACGCGGTTGGTCTTGGGCCGGAGGCGATACTGGACAACAAACATTTAATCTTTCAACTGTTACTGCGACAGGAAATTTAAATCCAACAATACAAAGTGTTGGTAATGGTTGGTATAGATGTAGTTTTGATATTCCTTCTTCTCACAGTACTTCAGTTGTTTTTGGTCCTGTTGATGATACTCACGTAAGCACCGACGCATATTTAGGCGATGGTTCTTCTGGAATTTATGTATGGGGTGCTCAAATTGAATCTGCTCCATTTGAATCATCTTATATTCCAACGACGTCAGCTTCAGTAGCTAGGTCGGGAGACTTACTTGCATATCCTACGTCTGGAAATATAGGAGAACGAGCGTTTTCTCTTTATTTAGAAATGAATAGAAAAAATAACAATGGGGATTCTTACCCAAGCAAGTCGCCGATTCAAATTGGTTCATATGCTAGCAATTCAATGATAAATTTTGGTGGATATAGCGGAACAAACCTCTCGCTTCTTGTTGATTTTGGGACAGTTTGGGATGTGGCATCAAACCCATTTTCAATTACATACAATACTCCAACAAAAATTGCGTTGCGTCTGGCGAATAATCTTACAACATTTTCTTCTTTTAAAAATGGGGCAAAGAGTGCCGATGCTGTTTCCGGAAATGCTAAAACTTTAAATTGGGCTGGTTCTCCATCTTATATTTATATTGCCAATTCCGGCACAGTAGACGCTAATCAAAGTATTAATGTTAAAAATGTAAAAATATGGCCTAGGGCTTTGACCGACGCACAGCTTACTGGTATGACAAAAAATACAGAATATTTTTCTCTACAATCAATCGCACCGAAGACGACAATAAAAACACCACCTAAATCAGGTCTCGTCGGCTACTGGAATTTCAATGATGGGGCTGGAGCTAAAGCGGGAGATATTTCTGGTAATGGAAATACCGCGACACTTGTAGGAAGCCCTTCGTGGATAACAGGAAAATTAGGAAAGGCGCTAAATTTTAATGGGTCCACTAATTATGCAACAGCAGGATCTAGTTCAAGTTTAAATCTTAGCGACACAATTACTATTTCTGTTTGGGTAAAATCTCCCGATTGGCACCCAACAGCTTCTTGGCGTGCAATCGTGGATAAAAGTTCATATGGGATTTATGTTTGGCCAAGCTCCAATATTTTGAGATTTCAACTTGTTTTAGCCACGACAGGAATTGTTACTGTGGACTCAGGTGTACTTAACACAAATCAGTGGTATCACGTTGTTGGAACTTATGATAAAAATGCTGGGGCAAACAACTTTAAAATTTACGTTAATGGTGTATTACACGACAGCTCTACTCAAAGCAATTCAATAGTGGCTGGCAACGCACTTAATATTGGGCTTTATTCTGGTAGCTATTTTAACGGAATAATGGATGATTTGCGTATCTATAACCGTGCACTTTCTGTAGCTGAAATCCAACAACTGTATAAACAAAATGCAACGCAAGTAAACACGTCTCAAAATAATTTTTTAACAAACGGTCTTGTTGGACTTTGGTCTTTTAATGGCAAAGATGTGAATTGGGGCACCAATAAAGCACTTGATAGGAGTGGAAATGGAAATGATGGAACACTTGTCGGGATGAGCACTAGTTCTTCTCCTGTCGTTGGGAAGATTGGACAAGGGCTTAATTTAAACGGTGATAGCTACGTCTCGATCAGCGGATCTCCTGCAAACGGTTCAGCCAGCGTTTTCGCTTGGGTCAACCCGTATTTTCTAGGGACGTGTCCTGGGTCGTCTCCGAACACGTGTGAGATAGCAATGATTGCTGGGAATTTCTTATTCGAGATTGGTAACGGCACAGTGAACATCTATGGATATTTATTTAATACTCCACAATGGGTGAGCATCTCAAATGCGGGGATTAAAATAAATACATGGATGCACCTCGGCTTTACATATGACCAAACTACACTCCGGGTGTACTTGGATGGTGTACAAATCGGCACCGCAAACGTGCCTGGCGTTATGGGCTCTGGCGGGGGCTTTAGTATTGGCGGTGCTAACAATTTCAGATTGTTTAAAGGGAAGATTGATGACGTTCGTGATTACAATCGGGCTCTTTCAGCGACAGAAGTAAAACAATTGTATAATTCAGGACGTTAGAAAATTTTATGAAAAACACTTATACACAAAAAAACATAAACCAGAATTTTGGAGGCGAAGCCTCCAAAATTCTGGTTGCGTGTTTGGTTTTGTTTTTTATATCTGTGCCACTTGTAACTTTTTCTGCATCAATAAAAAATGTTGGTAAAAGTGGATTGGTGGGGTATTGGAATTTTAATGATGGTGTAGGGACTAAAACAGGCGATATTTCAGGCAATGGAAATACAGGAACCGTCTCGAACGCAACATGGACACAAGGACGTTTTGGTAAGGCTCTTTATTTCGGCGGTGTAAATAGTTCTGTGTCTGTTCCCAACAAACCAATTTTTGATATTACTAGTAGTATTACACTCTCTGCTTGGTATAAAAAAGATGTTGGCAGTGGTACAAACAAATGGCTGGTTCACAAAGCAACAGTGAACACCTCTTATTCGATGTTTATTGAAGGCGGGTTAAAGATGAGAATAGAACATCCTGCTATGCAAGATTGTGCGACAACAGAACCGTCTGAAGGTGTATGGCATCATGCGGTATCAACATACGACGGAACAAATATGAGAGTGTATGTCGATGGGGTTTTGAAACAAACTTGTGCGGCAACAGGAAGTATAAATATTTCTGGTGGTGGTATTGAAATCGGAAGTTTTTCTTCTACTGGATACCCATTTAAAGGGGTGATTGACGAAGTACGTATCTATAATCGCGCATTATCGGCCTCTGAAATTTCAGATTTATATAAAGCAGGGGGGGCTGTGTTAATTAAGTCCGCTGTTTCTGGGAAAAGTGGCTTGGTGGGATATTGGCCGATGAACGAAGGAACAGGAACTCAAATGGGGGATTCTTCTGGAAATAAAAATAACGGTTCTCTTGTAAATAGCTTCACATGGGCGACTGGTAAATTGGGAAATGCACTAAATTTTAATGGGACAAATAATTATGTAAGTGTTCCATCAATCGACTCAAGTGGAACAAATGTTGTCTCGGTTTCTTGGTGGATGTATAAAAGTTCGTTCCATAATAGTATTAGTATTGTCGCTGAAACTAGTCCAAATTTTAATGTTAGTACCACGGGGTGGGTTATTGGACCAGATGATAATACTGGATACTTTGCAGTTGGGTTAAGGGGAAATGTTGGCTATTCAATTCCATACTACAATCGCCCGTCGGCTGGGGTTTGGCATCATTATGTCGCGATTTTAGATAAAAGTAAGGCAACCAACGAAGTTAGTTTTTATATAGACGGAGTTTTACAAACGCCGGCAACATACGCAGTACACAACAACAATAATACGAATAATTTTGGTAATGACGCTTTTTATATGGGGATGCGTGGTGGAGTGCAATACCCGTTTGCTGGGAAGTTGGATGATTTTCGTATTTATAACCGTGCTTTAGCTGTCTCTGAAATTTTAGATTTATATAAATCTGGCGGTCAGAGTATTTTAAATGCGTCTAGAAATAATGTGCTTACTCGCGGGCTTGTAGGGTTGTGGTCTTTTGATGGTAAGGATATGAATTGGAGAACCAACAAGGCTCTTGATAGAAGCGGAAATGGAAATGATGGGACTTTAGTTGGTATGAGCACCACATCATCTCCTGTTATTGGAAAAATTGGGCAAGGGATGAAGTTCAATGGAAATGGTCAATATATTACAACAGCTCCAATAAGTCTTCCGAAATTTACAGTGGCGGCGTGGGTAAACCCAAGTGGGAATCAAACAGGTTATTCAGCCGTTGTTTCTGACCAATATCCTAGTTATGTAAATTACGTAATTGCATTTACCTCAGGTACAACTAATGTCTATGGAGGTATATATAATGCCGGATGGTATCAGACAGGAGCATCAACACTGCCAATAAATAAGTGGACTCACGTTTCTATTACTTTTGATAACAATATATTAACCCTATACATAAACGGCGCGAGCACCACATCTGTTTATGCTCCGATAACACCACAGTCAAGCGGTACGGGTATTAATATTGGCAAAAGGTGGGATCTTCCAGATTATTTTTCTGGCTTAATTGACGATGTTCGAATTTACAATCGTGCGCTGTCGGCAACAGAACTTAAACAGCTCTACAACATGGGCCGTTAGAAAATTTTATGAAAAATCTTTCCATACAAAAAAACAAAAACTGTAATTTTGGAGGCTCAACCTCCAAAAAGGGGATATTTTTTGTGTTTGCGTTTTTATTTTTTTCTTTTTATTTTTCTATCACTTCTGCAGCAACTGTTAAATCTGTAGGTAATAGTGGCCTTGTCGGGTACTGGCCACTTAATGATGGAGCTGGAACAAAAGCTAACGATATGAGTGGGAATGGAAATACGGGAACGTTTATGAGTACTCCATTATGGACGTCTGGTAAAATCGGTAAAGCCCTCAGTTTTAACGGTTCCAGTTCATATATAAGGGTTGCCAACAGTAGCTCGCTAAATCCGATTAATTTAACAGTATCCGCATGGGCAAAAAGCGCCACTGGTACTTGGAATGATTATGGTTTTATTGTAAGTAAAAGAAATGTGTACATAATACATCCGGCTCAAAATCTTACCTCTGTTAATTTTTATATATACACTACTGGCTGGGTGGCAGTAACCTGCACACCCTCAGTTCCAATAACTAACTGGAATTTGTACACACTTACATGGAATGGCACAAATTTAACAGCATACATTAACGGTACTCAGTGTAATACCGCTGTTCCCGGTGGAATTATTAATACCACTGATACTAATGAGCTTAACATTGGGAAAGACGCAGGCTTGTCAAGATATTTTAACGGCTCTATTGATGACGTCAGAATTTACAGTCGAGCCTTATCTGCATCAGAAATAAAAACTCTTTATCAATTTGGCTCGGCCCAAACAAAAGTTGTAAGCAATAGTGGATTGGTTGGTTATTGGCCTTTTAACGACGGCGCTGGTTCTAAAGCAAATGATATGAGTGGAAGTGGAAATACTGCGGCAACAACGTCCAGTAGTTTGGTTTGGGTAGCGGGTAAGAATGGTAAGGCTGTCAACTTAAATGGCGCTACTTATCTTAGTGGTAATGGCTCGGCTTTGCCTAATGTTGGCACGGCTGGCAATGTGACATTAAGTGCGTGGATAAAACCAAATACTGTTGTTGGACAAGGCACAATCTTCTCTAAGGGGGCAAGTGGTAGTTGCTTTAATTATGGGATAGTTATTTTTGGTTCAGGGTTACGTGGGCGAAATTCCACAAATGATCATGCGTTAGGTGGAACAATTGTCGCTAATCAATGGCAACACGTAGCCGTGGTTTATAGTGCGTCTGGAATGGAGGGTTTTGTAAACGGTGTTTCTGTTGGTACTTCTGTAAACACCACGACAACTTGTGCTAATAATAATTGGGCAATAGGAACTCGTGCGTATAACGCAGCAACAAGTGAATTTTTCAACGGTTTAGTTGACGAATTACGTGTATACAACCGCGCTCTTTCGGCAACTGAAATTCAGCAACTATATAAACAAAACGCGACTCAAGTAAATGCTTCAACTAATAATTTTTTAAATAATGGATTGGTTTATGTTTTTAGTTTAAACGGAGGTGATATAAGTTGGGGCTCAAACACTGCTTACGACAGGAGTGGGCAGGGGAACAACGCTACTTTAGTTTCTTTCAGTACTACGTCTAGTCCTGCCACTGGAAAGCTCGGACAAGGACTTAAGTTTAATGGTGTTAGTACATATTTAAATACTCCAGCAATGGCTTTTTTGGGGCAAGCCTCAGCCACATTTTCGGTTTCAGTGTGGGTAAAACCAAGAGTGGTTGGTGGAACAATTATTCATAATATGAACGAGAGTGTTGGGTGGAGCACAGGATTAATAGGTTTTCATCTTGGTAAATTAAGTTATAACATTTACGCAAACGGGTTTGCGGATTCTCCCAATACCGCAGTTGCCGGTAGGTGGTTGCTCGTATCTTTTACTAGAGATGGAGTAACTGGGGTGAATAAGTTATATGAAAATGGAGTATTGGTAAAAACAACAACCACTGGATATAGCCCAAGTGGTGGTTCTCATAAATTTACACTTGGTAGATTTGTTGCTGATTGTTGTCAGATGGATTCTCCAGGGTGGTTTGATGGGGTAATGGATGATTATAGACTTTACAATAGAGTGTTATCTGACACAGAAGTTAAGCAACTCTACAATATGGGCCGTTAGTCACTTGGAGGCGAAGCCTCCAAAAGGAAAGTTGCAATATTTCTTTTCCTACACGTACACTATAATCTTGCTATAGCAATATTATAGTGTAATAATTTATCTGTAAATTTTTAAATACTTATAGAAAAGAAAGTTGTATATGGGAAAACTTGAAGAAAAATCAAAGAAAAGAAGTCGCAAAGAAAATATACAAAAAATTGTCTTAAATACAATAAAAGGTGCTGGGTTATTAAGTGTGGCCTTACTTGCACCAAACGCGGTTGGCACTCTCTATAAATTAGGTGTTATTAAAAAGAATACAAATTACCGTGTTAATAGAACAATAGACAGTCTAATTAAGGGCGGTTTGGTTCGTTTTGAAAAAACAGATAGAGGAACTTTTGTTTGTTTAACACCAGCAGGGGAACATCATTTATACAAACAATACGACAAAGGTTTGATTGTTAAACCAAAGCGATGGGATGGCAAATGGCGCGTAATAATTTACGATCTAAAAGAAAATAAAAAATCCTTACGTGAAAAACTACGACTTACTTTGATTGGTTTTGGATTCACTAAACTTCAAGATAGTGTTTGGGTGTATCCGTATGATTGTGAAGATTTAATAGTTTTAATGAAAGCCGATTTTAAGATAGGTAGGGAAGTGCTCTATATGATAGTAGACAAGATTGAACAAGACGAAAGTTTGAAAGAAAAATTTGGATTAAGCTAACTTTTTAGTTAATCAGATAAGTAGTCAATGATAATTGAGTAAGTTAAATAAATTAAATACAGACCCATACGTACACTATAATCTTGCTATAGCAAGATTATAGTGTACGTATGGGGTAAATAAAAATAACAGATTAAATGGAATATTGTTTAGGTAAAATTAAACCTAGTAAATTCACCTTATTTGCTTCTTATTTTGTGTGCAATTTTGTATAATATAGAACAATATGGATAAAAATGTACGAGTAGCGATAAATGGTTTTGGGAGAATTGGGCGAGCCTTTTTGAAGTTGGCACTTAATGACTCGCGGATGACTATTGTTGCGATAAATGATTTAGGGGATGCGGAAAATCTCGCATATCTTTTGCGTTACGATACTGTTTATGGTCGCGGGCGAACATTGATTGAAATCGTAGAAAAAGGAAGTGAGAAATATTTAAAGATTGGAAGCAAAGAAATTCTATTACTCGCAGAGCGTGAACCAGCCAAACTTCCGTGGGGAAATTTAAATATAGATGTTGTTGTTGAATCAACTGGAGTATTTGAAAGCTTTGATAAAGCGAAAATGCATATTGATGCTGGCGCGAAGCGCGTTGTTATTTCTGCTCCAGCAAAAGATGGCGAAGAGAATGGTCCAAATGGAGCAACGGTACTTATGGGGGTAAACGAAGTTGAGTTATCAACCTGCAAAGTAAGTTCAAATGCTTCATGCACCACAAACGCCGGTGGTCCGGTTATGCAAATTTTAGATGATGCAATCGGAATAGAAAAAGCAGTTTTAAACACAGTGCATGCTTACACGGCAACACAAAGTATTGTTGATTTACCAGATGTAAAAGATTTTCGTCGTGGTCGCGCTGGCGCGCAAAATATTATTCCTTCAACGACCGGCGCGGCTGTTGCGGTGACAAAAGCGATTAAAGGTTTAAGTGGAAAATTTGATGGTATTGCTATCAGAGTCCCTGTGGTTGCGGGTTCTTTAGTTGATATTACTTTTATCTCAAAACGAGAGACAACTGTTGAAGAGGTAAACGAAGTACTAAAAAAGGGTGCGCAAGAGTTGAGATGGAAAGGAATTTTCGCAATAACAGAAGAGCCACTTGTTTCCGCTGACATTATTGGCGATACCCGCGCATCAATTGCTGATTTGTCGTTTACTAAAGTTGTTGATGGAAATTTAGTGAAGGTTCTTGCTTGGTATGACAACGAGATGGGATATACCAAAACACTTATTGAGCACGTAATTAAAGCGGCGTCATACATAGTATAATTTTAAATTTCAAATTTTTAATTTCAAAATAATGTATTAAGGTAACGAAATGAATTACGATCTTGAGGAGAGAACTGCGAAATTTGGAGAAAAAATTATAGATTTCGTTAATTCTTTAACAAAGAATGAAGTAAACAAGATATTTGTTAACCAGATTGTTAGGTCTGCTACAAGTATTGGTGCCAACTACATGGAAGCAAATCAAGCAAGTTCCAAAAAAGATTTTAGGAATAAGGTGGGTATTTGCAGGAAAGAAGCTAACGAGACAAAATATTGGATTAGAATGATATCTAAAGCTAATAGTGATAAGATTAATGAGTGTAAGAATCTTTGGAAAGAATCCCACGAATTATTGCTTATTTTTTCTAAAATTTTTAGCAGTTCTGATAAAAATTAAACATTATGACATTATTTAAAAATTTGAAATTAAATATTTATAATTTTCTATGAAGATATTCATTGGTTCTGATCACGCAGGGTACGATTTGAAAGAAAAACTTTTACAGTTTTTGATTGACCTTGGGTATGAAGTAACAGACGAAGGACCGTTTTCTTTTGATCCAGAAGACGATTACCCCGACCATGTATCAGAAGTAGCTAAAGAAGTTGCGGATGGCGGAGGAGAAGTTAAAGGGATTGTCCTTGGTGGTTCTGGACAAGGGGAGGCAATCGTTGCCAACCGTTTTAAGGGGGTTCGCGCAGTTGTTTATTATGGTGGTGCGGGCACTATCGTGCGTCTTTCTCGTGAACATAACGACGCAAACGTTCTTTCTATCGGCGCGCGCTTTGTCAGCGAAGAAGAAGCTAAACAGGCTGTTAAAATGTGGCTTGAGACCGAATTTTCTGGTGAGGAACGACACAAAAGGCGAATAGCCAAATTAGACCAACTAGATAATTAGTTGGTCAGTTAGGCTCTAGGCACTAGTAATTATGAGTAAAACGTACAAGGATTTATTAGTTTGGAGCAAGGCGATGGACTTGGCTGTAAAGGTGTACTGTTTAACGGAGAATTTTCCTAAAGAGGAGATTTACGGGCTTACTTCGCAAATGAGGCGGGCAGTCGTGTCTATCCCTTCAAATATTGCTGAAGGAAAACTTAGGGGCGGTAGTAAAGAATTTAGACATTTTTTATTGATTGCTTTTGGTTCTGGTGGGGAACTAGAAACTCAAGTTGAGCTGGCTAAGAAACTTCCTAAAACATCCAATCTAGATTATTCTGATGTAGAGCAGTTACTCAATGAAGTTATGAAAATGTTGAATGGTTTAATCTCTAGTATTAATAAGCTAACACCTAAAGCCTAATCGCTAATCCACTATGATTGAAATTATTCCGGCGGTAATGCCACGAAGTTTAAACGATTTAGAAGAACACATTTCGCGTGTTGTTGGTTCTGCTCCATGGGTGCAAATTGATGTGATGGATGGAATTTTTGTTCGTGGTAAAACATGGCCGTATATTTCTTTTGATGCCAAAGCGTTTGAGTTTGAATTCGAAGGATTACCAAACTGGGAAGAAATTGATTACGAATTTGATTTGATGATTAAAAATCCCGAAAAAGAAATTGACCGGTTTGTAATGATTGGTGCTTCGAGAATAATACTCCATGTTGAAAGTACAGAATTAATAAGTGAAGCGATTGCACTTGCGAAAGAAAAAGATTTAGAAGTTGGTTTAGCTTTAAATATTGATACACCCAATGAAGTTTTGGAAAAATTTATTACCGATATAGATTTTGTTCAGTTTATGGGTATTGCGACAATAGGTCTTCAAGGTGAACCATTTGATAAAAGGGTTATTGAAAAGATATCCTCATTTAGAAAAAAATTTCCTGATGTTATAATAAGTGTTGATGGTGGAGTGGGAATGAGTAATGTTTCAGATCTTGTAAACGCGGGCGCTAATCGTTTGGTTGCTGGATCTGCGATATTTAAAAATGAAAATACTCACGGTGCAATAGGAGATCTTTATAACACAGCAAACAATGCTATCTGACAAAGAAATTAAATTTTTAGAACTTAAGGCGAATGAAATTCGCCAGTCTATTATTGGTATGCTTATGGAGGCTGGTTCTGGTCATACAGCTGGACCGCTTGGTATGACAGACATTTTTACTGCTGCCTATTTTCATTTTTTACAGCACGACCCGAAGCGACCCAACTGGGATGAACGCGATAGGTTAATACTTTCAAACGGACACATTTGTCCTGTACTTTATGCGACACTCGCTCACGCTGGATACTTTCCAGTGGAGGAATTAAAAACACTTCGAAAGTTTGGGTCTCGACTGCAGGGTCATCCACACCGTGAATGGCTTCCATTTGTAGAAACGTCATCTGGACCGCTTGGTTCAGGACTTTCACAAACGGTCGGTATGGCTCTTGCCGATAGAATAGACCATGGTCGTTCCACTCCACACTTTTTTTACTGCTTATTGGGCGATGGGGAGCTTGATGCTGGTGAAAACTGGGAGGCTATAATGCTTGCTGGTAAAGAAAAACTCCGTAATGTTATAGCAATTATAGATAGAAATAACATTCAAATAGACGGATTTACGGAAGACATTATGCCCCTTGAACCACTTCACGAAAAATGGGAATCATTTGGTTGGCACGTGCAAGAAATAGACGGACATAATTTTCAGGGAATTATTGAGGCGGTAGAACAGGCTCGTGCGATTTTTGAAAAACCATCAGTTATTATTGCGCACACAATTCCAGGAAAAGGAGTACCAGAGTTTGAGCGTGATTTTAGGTGGCATGGCGTTACCCCAAATAAAGAGCAAGGAGCACAGGCTTTAAAAGAACTCCGCACTTTACACGGACAAATTGAAAGTGAAGCACATTAGAATATGTTAAACAAAGATATAAAATTAAATCCAAAACTTTTCGATGTTGACGTTGAACAGCTACCAATACGAAAGGGTTTTGGTGAAGGATTGTTAATTGCTGGAACACAAGATGACAGAGTTGTTGGATTGTGCGCTGATCTTACAGAATCAACACAAATGCATCTGTTTAAAGAGAGATTTCCTGCACGATTTATTGAAATGGGTGTAGCTGAGCAAAATTTGGCGGCAGTTGCCTCGGGAATGGCAGTAATGGGAAAGATTCCGTTCTTTACGTCATACGCGATGTTTTCTCCTGGAAGAAATTGGGAGCAGATTCGCACGACTATTTGCTATAACAATGTTAATGCCAAAATAGTTGGCTCTCATGCGGGAATTTCTGTTGGTCCAGATGGTGGAACTCATCAGGCTGTTGAGGATATTGCTTTGACTCGTGTTATTCCAAGAATGACAGTACTTGTTCCGTGTGATTCTATTGAAGCGAAGAAAGCGACAATTGCTGCTGCAAAATTTAATGGTCCAGTTTATATTCGTCTTGCAAGAGAAAAAACTCCAATCATTACGGGAGATGATACTCCGTTTGAAATTGGTAAAGCGCAGGTGTTTTACGAGACGGAAAATTCTTATGATAAAAAAGTTGGAATCATTGCTACGGGAGCACTTGTTCACAAAGCTCTTGTTTCTGCGCGTGAACTTGAGACAGAAGGAATTTCTGTTGGGGTTATGAATCTTGCGACAATAAAACCTCTCGATAAAGAAGCTGTGTTAAATTTTGCTCGCAAATATCACGCAATTGTTACAGTAGAGGAACACCAAATTGCGGGAGGAATGGGAAGTGTTATTTCAGAACTTTTGTCTTCGGAATTGCCGACACCCATAAAATTCGTTGGCGTTAAAGACTTATTTGGACAATCTGGTAAGCCAGAAGAGCTTATAGAACATTACGAAATGGGAGTTGGTTCAATCAAAAAAGCGGCCAACGAGGTTCTTTCGCTCGCTCGTCTTTTGAAATCGTAATTTTAAAACTAGATTTTTTTGGGAAGATATTCTGCCGGGGAGGCAGCTTTTAATAATTCCTCAAGCTTTTCGCGAGAAAGAAGTCCTTCTTGCGCGCCGATTTTTTGTACAACAGACATGGAATTTACCGGTGCCCACGTGAATGCTTCAACAGGGCTTTTACCTAAAGCGAGTGCGGAAACAAACGTAGAAGCGAAAGCATCTCCTGCGCCAGTGCGTTCGTAAGCAGGACGATGATCGGGATAAAGCGGAATAAACCAATTGTCTTCGGCGTGCGACAGATATGCGCCATTTGGTCCATCTGTTAGGACAACAATTTTTGGTCCGAGCGCACGCATCATTCCAAGTAATTTCTTCGGGTCTTTTTCGTTAGTGTTTAGTATGAGCTGTGCTTCTTCTATGTTACAGATAAAAAAATCTGTTCGTGCATATATATGACGAAGTGATTCGCGTCCAAATTTCATTTGATATGTGCCTGGCTGAAAGGCGAGTTTAACGCGCGGGTTCTCGGCACAATATTCAGCTATAGTTTCATGGAAAGACAGAGAGTGTTCCCCAAGAGAACTTAGATAAAGCCATTTTGGGTTTTCAAAGTGAGGTAGTTCGTATGGGAAATTTTCGTGTTTTATTAAAATGGTGCGATCATTTTGAAACCACAAAACGTAGTGATAGTTTGTTTTTTTACCATCATGTTGACGCACAAAATCTGTTGAGACCAATTCTTTTCGAAGTGTATCAATACACAATTTTCCGTTGGCATCATGTCCAACGTTTGTCACTATGGCCGACTTCAATCCGAGTCTAGATGCGGCAACGGCCGCGTTTGGACTATTGCCAACAGCAGAGACTAGTTTTGAAAACTCAAAAGGAACCTTATTTCGAAATGGTATACAAAGAAGATTTTTTTCTTCGTTAACAGAACCGCCAGAAGAATCGTCGAGGCGAATGAAATCGTCGATGACCGTATCTCCAATTGCAATGATGTCAAAACTCATACAAACATATTTTAACACGCTTTCGAAGCACGTGGTATAATATTTTCAAATGAAATCATTAAGAGAGGTTATTAAGGAGGCTGACGAGAAGGGTGTTGCGATTGGGCACTTCAATGTCTCAAATCTGGAGATGCTAAAAGGCGTTTTTGAGGCCGCAAAAGAGCTAAATCAGCCGGTTATTGTTGGTGTTTCTGAGGGGGAGAGGGATTATATTGGAGTGGAGCAAATTGTCGCTTTAGTGCGTAGTTTGCGCGAAGAACATGATTTTCCAATCTTTTTAAATGCAGACCACTCCTATTCATTTGAGCGCGTTAAAGAAGCAATCGATGCTGGTTTTGACGCTGTTATTTTTGACGGAGCAAAACTTTTACTTGGAGATAATACTCAAATTACTAAGCAGTGTGTTGATTACGCTAAGGCGAGCGGTAAAGATGTTCTTATTGAAGCAGAGATTGGATATATCGGAATGTCCTCACAGGTTATTGATACAGTTCCAGAAGGAATTGACCTTAAGAATTTTACAAAGCCAGAGGAAGCAGAGAGTTTTGTAAACTCCACGGGAATTGATTTATTTGCACCGTCAGTCGGCAACATTCACGGTTTTATTAAAGGTATTGGCAACCCAGCTCTTAGTATCTCTTCTATTAGAGATATAAAAAATAAAATTAACACACCGCTAGTCTTACACGGTGGTTCTGGTATTTCAGAAGAAGATTTTAAGGAGGCTATTCGTGCCGGTATAAGAATTGTCCATATAAGTACAGAGATGAGAGTGCTGTATCAAAAATCAACCAAAGAGGCTGTTGATAAAAGTATTGAGGAGAATCAGGTTGCTCCATATAAATACGACTCTGCTGTGGTTGACGACCTAAAGGATTTTGTAAAAAGATATATTTTAATGTTTAGTGGTGTTTAATATCTTTAAAAAAGTGTTGTCTTACAAAGACTTCACAATTTTATTTGGTTGTGTATAATGTCCGCCATGTTTGAACTAGCAATAGAAGAACGAGACATGAAGGCAAATCTTGCCACCGTACGAAAAAACGGGCGTATTCCCGCTGTATTTTACGGACCAAAAGCAAAATCAACTTCATTTTCTGTTGATACTGTTCAGTTTAAAAAAGTACTAAAAGAAGCAGGGGAATCATCACTTGTGCGTCTAACTGGATCAAATGGCAATACTGATGTTTTGGTTCACGAAGTGCAGTATGACCCAATCCGCCACGAGCCTATTCATGTTGATTTTTATGTTGTTGAAAAAGATAAAAAGACCCAGATTGAAGTTCCTCTAGAGTTTGAAGGGGTTTCTCCAGCAGTTAAAGATTTTGGTGGAATATTGGTTAAGGTTCTTCACGAAATTGAGGTTGAAGCTCTACCACAAGATTTACCACACAACATTGTTGTTGATGTTTCCTCTATTGTTGCGATTGACGGACACGTTACCGTTAGTGACATTAAAATGCCAAAAGGTGTTACCGTCTTAACAAAAGGTGACGAAATCGTTGCTTTGGTATCAGAAGCAGCCAAAGAAGAAGAGGCACCGGTTGCAGCAATTGACCTTTCTGCAATTGAAGTTGAAAAGAAAGGTAAGAAAGAAGAGTCCGGAGCAGAAGAAGAGGAAAAATAGGACAATCTACAAAGTAAACACAAAAAACAGAATGCCAAATCATTCTGTTTTTTAATTTTTTCGTCGTGTGGCTTGAAAGTATTCAGTAAGATAGAATATATAGATGGTGTAATTTTCCTGAAATCAATACACCAGTTTTTCTTTTTAGCTATTATGATACTTCGCCATCCTTTTAAAATATTCCTAGTCGTATTTTTGGCGACATCTTTTTCGGTACTTTTTTCTCTGGGCGCTAATGCTCAAACAGCAGATGTTATCAATCAGCAAGAAGCAAAGCTTCAAGCGGAATACGACGCACTTCAAAAAGAAATTAATACATGGCAGATGGTTTTAGACGAGACGCGTAAAAAGGCGAATACTATTCAGGGAGACGTCACTATCCTCACGGCTAAAATAAGAGAGGCAGAATTAATGATCAGGCAAAAAAATCTAGCTATTTCTCAGCTCGGAAAACAGATTAACGAGAAGAGTAAAAAAATAAAAGACCTTGAGGTTAAACTTGACGACGGGCGTCAGTCGTTGGCGCAAATTATCAGAAAAACAAACGAGATAGACGAAGAGTCTGTGGTTGAAGTTATGTTGTCCAACAGGAACCTTTCCGAGTTCTTTCAGGACATTGATTCGTTTAGTTCAATAAAAAATGAAATGAGACAGCACTTCACTCTTGTTAGAGAGGTTAAGGCAACAACAGAGGAAGAGCGTAAAAGATTGGACCAAAAGAAAAATGAGGAAGCAGACGCTAAATATGTTGTTGAGGTAAAAAAGAAGACCATTGCGCAAACGGAAGCAGAAAAAAAGAAGCTTTTAGCGGCTACAAAAAGTGAAGCAAGCGGTTATCAAGCTGTGCTAAGTGAAAGGCAAGCTAGGGCAGCTCAAATCAGGGCTGCGTTGTTTAAGCTTCGTGACACAGATGGAATCTCTTTCGCGAAAGCACTTGAATACGCAACTTTGGCTGGAAGTAAAACTGGTATACGACCTGCGCTTATTTTGGCGATTCTTACTCAGGAATCTGACTTAGGTAAAAATGTTGGATCATGTATTTTGTCTAGTATTGATACAGGTGATGGTGTTGGAAAAAATACTGGAACGATTTTCGAGAAAGTCATGAAGTCCCCTAGAGACACAGAGCCATTTAAAGATATTACCAATAGACTCGGAATGGACTGGAAGGTTACTCCCATTTCGTGTCCACCAGCAGCGAAGTGGTCATCATCGCGTGGTTATGGTGGGGGAATGGGACCTTCACAATTTATTCCATCAACTTGGGAAATTTTTAAAAAACGAATAGCGAGCTCGGTTGGTGTTTCTCAAAATGAAGCAAATCCTTGGAATCCAGAACATTCGTTTATAGCAACAGCGATATATCTCTCTGATCTTGGAGCCGTGAGTGGAAGTTATACCGCGGAAAGAAATGCGGCGTGTAGGTATTATTCTGGTAGAAGTTGTGACAACAGAAAACCAGTTAACACTTTTTATGGCACGCAGGTTTTACAAAAAGCAGAAACTATCCAAGCTAATATTGAGTTTTTGAAAGGGGTTTGATTTGCTTTTGAATAAATACCCCCTTTATCTATTTTTAAAATGCATTACGGAACGCGACCGGCGTGAGTATAGCCAATTTTCAGCAGAAAATTAGGCGTGCATTTTAAAAATAGAGAAGAAATGAACATTTGCAAATTTCAACACTTTCTAGTAAAGTACAGGCTTATGAAGAAAGAGATTCACCCAAAATATAACGACGAAATTAAGGCTACCTGCGCCTGTGGAGCGACTTACGTCGTTTCTTCTGGTTTGCCTGAAATTAAGGTGGAAATCTGTAGTGCTTGCCACCCATTCTATACTGGCAACGAAAAGGTTATCGACACCGCCGGACGTGTTGAGCGTTTCAAAAAGCGCAAGGCAGCCGCAGAACCTACTAAGAAAGCAGTTAAAAAGTCTTAGATAATAAAACGGAAAAACAGCGATGCAATTGCTGTTTTTTCTTTTTCTACCACTATGCAGGATCTTGAAAACTGGAAGAAGAACTCAAAGACCGCTTATCTGGCGACTCAGTTTGAGCAATTACTGAAAGAAGAGGAAGAGATAAACTCTATGGTTGAGAGCGATTCTTCCATGGGCGAAATTGCAGAGGAGGAGTTAAAAAGAATTTCTGAGCAAAAAGAAATAATCGAAAAGCAGATTGAGACAATCTTTGAATCAGAGAAGGAGGAGGTGGCAAAACCAACCGGTGCCATTTTAGAAGTGTATGCGGGTGTAGGGGGAGAAGAAGCTGCACTTTTTGCGGAAGAGCTTTCTATTATGTATCAGCGATATGCTGAATCTCGTAATTGGTCTGTGACTAGACTTGATGAATCGCGAAGTGAACTTGGTGGATATAAAGAAGTTTCGTTTGAAGTAAAAGGAAAGGGAGCTTATGAAGCGCTTCAGTTTGAAACCGGGGTTCATCGAGTGCAGAGAATTCCTGCAACGGAAAAATCAGGTAGAGTGCACACGTCAACAGCATCTGTTTCGGTTTTACCGATTCGTACTCGTTTTTCATACACAATATCTCCGGCTGATGTGGAGATGGAACTTTCTCGTTCCGGTGGTGCTGGTGGGCAAAACGTTAATAAAGTTGAAACGGCTGTACGCCTTATTCACAAACCAACAGGGGTTGCGGTGCGTTGCCAGAGCGAGAGAAGTCAGTTGAAAAATCGCGAGAAGGCTTTTGAAATGCTTTCCGCGCGCCTCTCAATGCTCAAAGAAGAAGAAGAGTTTAATAAGCTTTCTGCTGAAAAAAAGAGCCAGATTGGAACTCGCGACCGTTCAGAAAAAATTCGCACGTATAATGTTCTTCAAGATCGTGTCACCGACCATCGTATCAAGCAGACATGGCACAATATCGAGGGAATACTCGCTGGGGGCTTAGATCCGATAATTAGGACGTTTGAGGGGTTTAACGGGGTGATTCCTAGTGGAGGGGAGGGAGAACAAGACGAAGACTAATACGGGTTGCTTAGAATAAGCCTTTTTGTTAGTATATGAACTTCTAACCCTCTATATATGGGTGGGGTGGGATAATAATTTTAAAATATGCAGAAAAATACTAAAGAAATACCAAGCATGGAAGCGCTACTTAAGGCAGGCGCTCATTTCGGCTATTCCCGCACAAGACGTCACCCATCAATAAAAAAGTCACTTTTAGGTTCAAAAAATCACGCTGATATCATAGATCTTGATAAAACAAGTGAAATGCTTGAGATAGCTTGTGATTTTGTCAGAGAGCTTGGAAAACAAGGCAAGCAGATTATCTTTGTTGGTTCTAAGCCAGAAGCTCGCGATATTGTTAAAGAAGCAGCACAATCAATCGATATGCCTTTTGTCACAGAGCGTTGGATTGGAGGAACTTTGACTAATCTTTCAGAAATTAGAAAGCGAGTAGAAAGACTTTTGCAAATTAATGACGAAAAAGAAAAAGGTACAATTGCACGTTATACAAAAAAGGAACGTCTTATTATCGACTTAGAGCTCGGAAGACTCAACCGATATTTCTTTGGTTTGATTTCTCTAAAGAGTATGCCTGGTGCAATGTTTGTTATTGATTCTAAAAAAGAAGCCATTGCAATCGTCGAAGCCAAAAACGTTAAAGTTCCAGTTATCAGTGTCTCAAACTCTGACTGTGATGTTTCAGTGGTTACATATCCTATTGTTGGTAACGACGCTTCAACTTCAAGTATTAAACTTTTTGTTGAAAGCATCGTGAATGCATACCAAGAAGGGGTATCGATGCGCGAAGAGGTTGCTAAATAATTTACTCATAAGTTCTTTTTTAAAACCATGGTAACAATGGATCAAGTTAAGGAATTGCGCGACATAACAGGTGTTTCCGTTATGCAGTGTAAAAAAGCTCTCGAGGAAGCAGAGGGAGACAAAGAAAAGGCAATTGAAATCTTAAAAAGAAAAAGTAAAGATATTGCCGGAAAGAAAGGTGACAGGACTTTGGGTTCTGGCACTGTTCAGTCATACATTCACTTAGGTGGTTCTGTTGGTTCAATGGTTGAGCTTTCTTCTGAAACTGACTTCGTTTCAAAAAACGAAGAGTTTAAGAAACTTGCCTATGACATTGCAATGCATGTTGCGGCAGCAAATCCAGAGTTTGTTCGACGTGAGGATATCTCCGAGGAAGTTATCGAAGACTTAAAAAAAGTATTTACTGAAGAGGCTCTAGCTGCTGGTAAGAATGATCCTGTTGTTAAGGAGAAGGTTGTTTTGGGTAAATTAAATACATACTTTGCAGAGAGGGCTCTACTTGAACAGCCTTTTGTAAAGAATGGTGATGTTACTGTTGGAGCATTGGTGGATGAGGCAGTTCAGAAATTTGGGGAGCGTATTGAAATTGCACGCTTTGCACGTTTTTCCACAGTTAGGTAGTATTATTGACATAGGTATATATGATTTTACCGGCTATATTTTCTTTGGTTTTTGCTTCCGCCATCTCGGGGATGGTTCTTTTTAGGGTGTGGAGCATTAGGAGGGGTAAAATATTAAGTGGTGAAGAATGTAGAGTTGAAGATCTTTTGTCGGTGTTTGAATGGGAAAAAGCCTGGGAAAGTTTTTCAGCATTTATCCTTGGTAAGTTACAAAAGATGTCATCTGCTTTTTCTCGAATTTCAATAAACTTTTATCACATAGCGAAAAAGTTTATTGAAGAGAGAGTAGAACACTTTTCGATGTCTATTCCGCCAGTTAGCGGAGAAGATGGAGAAAGGGGGTCAGCTTCATTTTTTCTTAAGGATATATCCAATCATAGGGATAGTTTCCGTAACGGAGAATTGAAGTAGTTTTTTAGACAATTGCTCTAAAACATTTTGTGTGTAAAAATGTTTGGGCAAACAAGCCTAGTGATTGCATTAGCCGCCTTAGCTCCCCAGTAGCAGAGAAGACTCGCTACGGGGCAGGCAGTTGGTTCCATCAGAGCCGCCTTAGCTCAGTGGTAGAGCGTCGCTTTTGTAAAGCGAGGGTCCTCGGTTCAAATCCGAGAGGCGGCTCTGATGGAGTGAACAGAATTAGCGTTTGCTTGTCCCGTTGTAAATAATTTTTACTACCGGGATAAAGCGAGGGTCCTCGGTTCAAATCCGAGAGGCGGCTCCAATAAATTTACAACAAAAAACTAGCACAAATTGTGCTAGTTTTTTGTTGTAATGAAATTCTAACGAAGAGTTTAATTTGAAAGTAAGCGAACAATAAAAGCAATGATTGCGATGACAAGGAGTGTGTGAATAAGGTCGCCACCTAGATTAAAACTGAAGCCAAGTAACCAGAGAATGAGTAAAACGATTATAGTTGTTTGAAGCATATTTAAAAAAATTATCGGTAATACACTAATGACGTGTCCCTAGTTAATTCATTACACGATATTTGTAAAAATATAAATTAGGCGTGGCCATATAGTATTTTAAATTTTTCAAGGCCACGATGTAACTGAACAGCAACAGCATTTTTCGTTTTTCCGGTTAGGATGGATATTTCTTCAAGTGAAAGATCTTGCACATACCTCATGTTCATAACTTTTCGATATGTTTCTGGGAGTAGTTGTATTAGTAAAAGCGCCGCCTTACCGTCTAGTGCATTTGCAAGAAGTTCTGCTGAGTCATTGTTTCCTGGGTCAAAACCTTTTTCCGTGAGAACATCAAGAGAAGTTGTTTTATGTTTGCGATACTCGTCTACTATTAGATTATTTAGGACGTGGTAAAGGAAGGCCTTCATCACATCAATTTTTCCCCCTTTAACCAGATACGCCCACGTCTTCATGAAGGTGTCTTGAACTAAATCCTCGCCAATCTCATGGCTATGCGTTTTAAAAAACGCATGCGAGTTAAGACCTTTCTCGTATTCTCCATGCGCTAAAGTTAGCGCTCTTTGTTGTTGGGCTGTTTCCTTTTTATTCATTTTAGTTTAAGTAGTTACAACCTATGACGTTTCTTGGTTTGTTTCATTACATCAAGATTACGACGGGTACTGAGTTTGTTGTCGTGTTTGGTTGCGGGCCAGTTCTTTTTGTGGAAACGATAGCTGTGTGACATTACATGGCACCCAGTGGAATAGAATATCTTACCCAAATAGTACCACGTTGTGTTGATTATATCAAGTGTAACAAGTAGGCGGTTTGGTCGGCATTGTTAACATGGAAACAGTACTTATTTTCTCCGAAATAGTTTTCAATCTAACAATTTCTTTGGCCGTAATGGTAGTTGGAGTTTTGATGACTGTTATTGCGTATCACCTAGTAAGCGTAGCCCAAGATCTTAAAAAGATTTCCGACAACATTACTAATGTTTCGTCGGAAGTGGGGGAGAGGATAAGCGAAGCCCTAGAAAGACTTTCAGAACTGCCAGTACTTTCATATTTTTTTAGGAAGCGTCCGTCAAAATACGTAAAGGAAGGTCGTGTAAAAGTAATTAATAAGAAATATAGTAAATAATAAAAAATGAACAAAAAAATAGTTAATAAAAAAAACACAAAAGGAAATAGTGGAAAACTTTTAGAAGGGGCTTTGGTAGGGGCAGTGCTCGGTGTTGTGGCTGGAATACTTATAACGTCAGAAGCAGGGAAGAAAATAGGAACTGATATCAAGAAACTTTCCGGAGATTTCTATCGTTATATGGCACCGCAAGTGAAGAAGTTAAAAAATCTTGGCGAGTCAGAATACAACACTCTTGTTGATCAAAGTGTTAAGAAATATGCCAAAGCAAAAAAACTTTCCATTGCAGAAGAAAAGATTCTTGTTAAGGAGGCAAAGCGTTCATGGAACCATATTAAAAAGCATCTGTAACATTAATTTGCTAGTTTATTTATTTTTTAATCAGTACAACCTGTAATCGGTTAGATATATAAACGGCAATTATTGTAGTGAGGGTAGTTTTCAGGTCGAACGATTATTTAGAAGCTTAAATTAATAACAATAATAAAAAAAATATGTCTAAAACTATAAATTACACAGAAATATTGAATCGCTTTCTTTTGGAGGCGGGAATAATTTTGTCAGCAGCAGTAATTATCAGCACGCCTTTGTTTGCGCAAGCAGAAACGCTAAACCGTCAGTTGGAAATTGGAATGAGTGGGTCGGATGTTTCCGCCCTTCAGACATTCTTGGCTTTGGATCAAACTATTTACCCCCAAGGTCTCGTGACTGGGTATTTTGGTCCTCTAACAAAGTCTGCCGTATCGAATTTCCAGGCGCGTAACGGCATTGATACTGTCGGTAGAGTTGGTCCGATAACGCTTTCGGTCCTTAATGCTCAGATGGTTGGTGGTATAAGTGTTGGGGCAGACTTAGTTGCACCACTTATTACCAGCTTAAACATCACCACCACTAATACAAGTGCCTCTGTCAGTTGGAATACCGACAGTCTGGCTCGTGGGAAGGTTTACTACAGCACTTCACCAATTATGCTAAGTAACACCTTTGACCAGACCGGCATTCATTCTGTTGAGCCTGGTGTAAGTGGTATCTTGGCACAATATGATGGCGCCTCAAAAACGTATCATAACGTAAACATAAACGGTCTTAGTCCAAATACTAGGTATTATTACTTGGTTGAAGTACTAGATTCGTCAAACAACGCAAGTATAACCCCACCTTCTTCTTTTTATACTAATCAATAGTATTGGAGAGATTTAGGTTAAACAAAAAAATCTTTTTGGAAAATTACCAAAAAGGTTTTTTTGCGCCCTCTTTGTTTTGTTGTAATGGTTTTCGTTCTTGTTCGGCTCATGTGTATAGAGAAAATATTATGAAAAAACAAAAAACGATACTAATAATCGAGGATGAAAAAAGTCTCCGCAGCGCAATAGTTGATATTCTTCATATTAAAAATTTTCTATCAATTGAGGCTAGAAATGGAAAAGAAGGTGTGGTTTTGGCGCTCTCAAAACACCCAGACCTTATCTTACTCGATCTTATTATGCCTGAAATGGACGGCATAACGGCCTTAAAGAACATCAGAAAAGATAAATGGGGAGAGAAGGTGCCAATTATTATTTTAACCAATTTAAGTGGCCCCAACGAACAGTTTGTAGACGATTTACTAGTTCATAAATTAACACATTATTTAATAAAATCTGACTGGAAGCTCCATGCTATTGTGAAGAAAATAGAAGAAATACTGGAAATTTAAAAATTTTATGAAAAAAAAAGTTATAACCTCAGTATCCAATGAAATAATTCGAAACCTTAAGGTTCTAGCCAAGGAAAAAGAGGTTGTTCGACGTAAACTGGAGATAACGGCAAAGGAGCTCGCCGAGACGGCCAAGAAACTTGCCACAACAGCTAGGGAGAGGGAAATTGTTCGACGTAAACTAGAGATAACAGCAAAAGAACTCGCTGCAACAGCAGAAAAACTCGCTGCAACAGCAAAGGAAAAAGAGGTTGTTCGGCGCAAACTAGAAATAACAGCAGAAAAATTAGCTGTCACAGCAAAAGAACTCGCTGCAACAGCAAAAGAAAAAGAGGTTGTTCGAAGAAAACTAGAAGTTACAGCCGCAAAACTAGTAGTAACTGCGGCGAAGTTAGCAATAACAGCAGGGAAGCTCGCAGTGACCGCCGAAGAGAAAGAAGACGTTCGCCGTAAACTCGCAGTGACCGCCGAAGAGAAAGAAGACGTTCGCCGTAATCTTTTGGTAACAGCCACTAAACTTGCTGCAACAGCTGAGGAGAGGGAAAGCGTTAGACGTAAACTCGCCGTAACAGCAAAGGAAAAAGAAGACGCTAGACGTAAACTCGCGGTGATTGCTAAAAAGCTTAAAAAATCACACGAAACACTAGAACATAAAGTTCTCGAGCGTACTAAAGATTTAGAAATGGCTAGAGTGAAAGAGGAAGCAATATTACTGTCAATTGGTGACGGTCTTCTTGTTACCGACGAGAAGGGAATTATTATAATAATGAACAAAACAGCCGAAAAGCTGTTTGGCAAAAAGAGAGAGGAGACTATTGGAAAAATTTTTTCCGATACTATTCTCCTTGAGAACGAAAAAGGATTTCTTGTTTTTTTAGAGCAATATCAGGCAAAAACAATTTTGGACGATAACACAACTACCTCCGTTTCCACTTATTATTATAGGAGAAAGGATAAAACAAAATTTCCCATGTCTGTTATGGCGACCCCCGTTATTCTCAAAGGAAAGGTGATAGGCGCAATTAAAATTTTTAGGGACATAACATCTGAGAGAGAAATAGATAAAGCTAAGACGGAGTTCGTCTCTCTTGCTAGTCACCAGCTTCGCACGCCGTTATCTACTGTTAATTGGTATGCTGAAATGCTTTTGGCGGGTGACGTAGGAGAATTAAATGATAAACAAAAAAAATATCTTGATGAGGTTTATAAAAGTAATCAACGCATGGTTGAGTTGGTAAATGCACTCTTAGACGTTTCTTCTTTGGAACTCGGTACGTTTATCGTCGAACCAGAATCAGTAGATATAAGTAAACTTGCTCAAAGTGTCATAGATGAACAAAAACCACAGATTAATATAAAAAAAATATCATTCTCTTTCTCTTCAGAGAAGAATGTCGGAGTTATACAGGCAGATCCAAAGCATTTGCGAATGGTGGTGCAAAATATTTTATCAAACGCTGTGAAGTACACACCAGATGGAGGAAAAATTGCAATGTCTCTTTCTTGGTCAGGGAAAGGAAATATTCTTTTAAAAATTCTCGACACAGGTTATGGCATTCCAAAGAATCAACAAGACAAGATATTCACCAAGTTGTTTAGGGCAGATAATGTTAGAAATAAGGATACTGATGGAACAGGGCTCGGTCTTTATATTGCAAAATCTATTGTTGAAAATTCTGGAGGAAAGATTTGGTTTAAATCTTTAGGGGTAGGAGATAGCGGTACTACTTTTTATGTAACACTACCATTACTAGGAGCTAAAAAAAGGGGGAATAGGTATGCAAAATAAATTATCAATATTCATAACTCAGTATACAAAAACACATGATTAAAAAAGCTTTAAAAGAAATTAACAGCAAAAAAAAAGATATTTCTAGTAAAAAGAAAACAATCTTGGTTATAGAAGATGATCGACCTTTGCTCGAGGTGATAAACGCAAAACTTGAGAAAAGCGGTTTTGGAGTTATCTCTGCTCGGAGTGTTGAAGAAGCTTTTAATGCAAAACTCGAAAAAAATTCTCCTAAGGCGATTACTGTGCTCAGTATTGAACAAGCTCTTAAATATATCGAAAGCTTGGAGAGAGTTGATGCGGTTTGGCTCGACCATCATCTCCTAGGAGAAGAAGATGGTCTTGCTTTTGTTAAAAAATTTAAAGCAAACGGTGGAAGGTGGAATAAAATACCCGTTTTTGTTGTTTCTAATGCCGCAAGTCCTAAAACAATAAAGTCATATATTGATTCCGGTGTAAGCAAGTATTACGTTAAATCTAACCATCGTCTTGATGAAATCATTGAAGATATAAATTTATTACTAAAATCATTTAAGTAATAAATTAACCTTTTGCTAAAGGGCTAATTTTACGCCTAGCCCAAGGTCTGTTTTTCTATGTGGCCACGAAAAATCAACTGTAAAATTAACTGTAATGGTTTTCCGTTTAAAACGGCATCACTGCGTAAGATAACTATTTTAAACAATAGAAATAAAAAAATGGTGCAAATTTAATAAGCAATAAAGCATTTTTTTAAAAATAATATATGAAAAAAATTAATGAAAACTTATCAGCAGTAGCGTTGGCTGTCTCCCTTGTTTTTGTAGGAACAGCGCCAATAGCTGTGCTTGCAGCAGGACCTGAAGTGATTAATCTTGGGTCAGCTGGAAATTTTGCTATTTTGGCAAAATCTGGAATATCGACTACAGGCACCACTTTAGTTGTTGGTGATATTGGGGTTAGTCCAGCAGCCGCAACACTTATAACCGGATTCGGGTTGATTCTTCCTTCTGCATCAGCATTTTCTACATCAGTACAAGTTACCGGGAAAGTGTATGCCTCTGATTATGCTGTTCCAACACCATCTAATATGACTACCTCAATCAGTAATATGGAAACTGCCTACACTGACGGTGCGGGTAGAACAAATCCTACCGCGACTGAATTAGGTGCCGGAAACATAGGCGGAATGACACTTGTTCCCGGATTATACAAATGGGGTACAGGCGTAACAATACCATCTGACGTTACCATTTCAGGTGGTGCGAATGATGTCTGGATTTTTCAGATAGCACAGAATCTTGAGATTAGTTCAAACGTTAAAATTATTTTAAGTGGAGGAGCGCAATCCAGTAATATTTTCTGGGTAGTAGCAGGTCAGACAACTATCGGCACAGGAGCCGTTTTTAATGGAAATATTTTGGACCAGACAGCGATTGTGCTGAATACTGGCGCAACGTTAAATGGTAGAGCACTTGCACAGACCGCGGTTACTCTTGATGCGAATTCCGTTAATATTCCTTCGGTTTCTATTTCCACTACTCCCGCTACACCAGCAATTCCAGCTGTTACAACAGTGACTCCTACGGTTTCTGCTACACCTGCTGTGCCTGCAACCCCAGCTTCATCTGTAACTACAACCTATACAACTCAATCTTCAGTTAACGAAACCGACTCTGGATGTTTTTCTGGAAATAAATTTAGCATAACAACTGGTCGCAATTGCGTTTCTTCAAGTGTGACCACTATGAATGACTCAGGATGTTTTTCGGGAAATAAATTCAGCATAACAACGGGCACTGCCTGTATCCCCGGAGCTTCTTCCCGTGGCATTGGACAAGAAGTCCGAGCAATTACAGCCAACCTTAGGGAGGGTGGTAGAGGTAGTGATGTATTAGCTCTTCAACAGTTTTTGATTTCAGAAAACAAAGGTTCGGCTGCTGTGGCTCTGTCTAGAGTTGGTGCCACGTCTTACTTTGGAGTCTTGACTCGTGAGGCTTTGGCTGAATTTCAAGCAAGGGTAGGGATTAGTCCGGCTTTGGGAAATTTTGGAACAATAACACGCGGATTTATAAGTGAGCATTATTAAAGCAATAATTAAATATTATAAAAAAATGAAAAAACTCAAAAACAATTTAATAGCAGTCGCAGTAGCAGTCGCGTTTGTTGCAGGATTTGCCAATCCCGTTGTCGTTTCCGCAGCATCTACACCAACACTTGGTACTGCCAGTACATTCGGTATTGTTTCTGATACTTGGACAAACTCCTTGAATGCTGGACTTGAGACAGCTATTAATGGAAATGTTTGTTATACCACACCACCAGACACAGCTCCGATATCAATTAATGGGATTACCGTTACGCCACTAAGCCAAGCTGTTGTGCCATGTATAAATGGGGCGGCTCAATCAACGGCTTTGGCAAATTTAAATAGTCAGGCGTGTACATCTCTTGGTGCCAACGTTGTTTTGTCTGGAACATATACTCCAGGTTGTTACTCTAGTAGTGGGACAATGGATATAGCACTAAGTACCACTGTGACCCTCGATGGTCCTGGGACATATATTTTCAGATCAGGTGGTGCGCTTACAACAGGAGCTAACTCCAAGGTTGTTTTGATAAATGGTGCGAGCGCTTCAGATGTGTTTTGGACACCAACAGGGCTTGCCTCAATTGGAGCGAACTCTGCAACATCACCGACACCAACCTTTGTTGGTAATATAATTGCCGATACTCTCGGCTCTACAGGGGTTACTTTGGGGCATTTTGCACACCTCTTAGGAAGAGTGTTGGCTTTTGGTCATACCGTTACAACTGACTCAAACACAATTACTGTGCCAACCACTCTCCGTGTTATTAAGACTGTCATTAACACGAGTGGAGGGACGGCCGTTTCTTCTGACTTTACAATACATGTGAAGAGTGCGGGTGTTGATGTTTCTGGTAGTCCACAGCTTGGAGCTGTAACACCAGGGACCGCCTACTCACTCTCAGCTGGTACTTATGTGGTGAGCGAAAACGTGAACCCATCATATACAGCAATTTTTAGCGGAGACTGTAATTCAAGTGGCAGCGTGACTCTTGCTTTGGGCGATAGTAAAACTTGTACTATTACCAACACAGATACACCACCACCTCCAACACCATCATCTACGGGCGGTAGCACCTTCTCTCCATTGCCACTTATTAACATTACAAAAATACCAAGTCCTGTTGCGTTACCTCTTGGTGCTGGGGTAGTCAACTACACTTACACAGCAACAAATATAGGTCCAGTTGCGATGAGTAATGTATGGGTTAAGGATAACAAGTGTAGTCAGGTAAATTTTGTTTCGGGAGATACAAATAATAACTCGTGGCTCGACTTGTCTGAAGCATGGATATACCGTTGTACTAAAACAGTTTCTCAAACTGAAACAAACACAGCAACTGCTCGTGGTTTCTATAACGGATGGGACACATATGACACTGCGAATGCAACTGTCGTTGTTGGTTCGGCTGTAACACCACCATTAATACATTTAGTAAAAAAGCCAAGCGTATCAGTTTTGCCGATTGGCGGAGGAGCTGTCACTTATGCGTATACAGTAACTAATCCAGGAACAGCGCCATTGTCGAACGTCAGCATTACCGACGACAAGTGTACTGGTCTACCAGGACGCGTTACGGGACACCCTGGAGACATCAACAGTAATAACTTGCTTGAGAGTAACGAAACATGGTCGTTTACTTGTCAGACAAATATTACTCAAACAACGACAAATATAGGCACAGCCGTGGGCTACGCCAATGGCTTAACAGCCGTCGATTTTTCATCGGCTACAGTTGTTGTACCTGAAGTTCTAGGAGCAACCGTTGGTTTTCCTAACGCAGGGTTCCCACCAGAAAGAGGAAATACTTTATGGTTTGTTGCCACATTGATAGGGGTTATCGCATTGGTCTCAACTACACTCAAGGTGGTCTTAAAAAAGCGCACGGTTTAAATACTCACCAGATTTCTGGCGAAGGATTAAAAAGTGTACTGTGAAGTTTATGTTTATGGTTCCGTTTTGATACGGATGTCGCCTTAGGATTAAATCCTCTCAAGTTTATGAAATCAAAAATCTCTTCAAATCAAACACTCGCAATAGTATTTCTTATAGGGTTCATTGTTTCGGCTGTTCTTTATTCTTACTTTACACCACGTAATTCAACAGGTGACAGCAAGGTATCTTTTATTGAATATCCAGAATTGTTGCCAATGAACCTACGCATTCCAGCCATTGAAGTTGATGCGTCTGTTGAAGAAGTAGGAATTGCTATAGACGGTGTAATGGATACACCGAAAGTGCCTGACATCGCGGGGTGGCTTAAAATTGGACCACGCCCGGGAGAAGAGGGAACAGCGGTTATTACAGGACACTTTGGTTGGAAAAACAATATTCCTGCAGTCTTTGACGATCTGAACAGACTAAAAAAGGGAGACAAGATCTATGTCGAGGATGGAAAGGGGAACAGTGTTGTTTTCGAGGTGCGTGAGATTCGGATATACGACGAGAAAGAAGTTGCTCCAAATGTATTTAGTTCAAATGATGGAAAGGCGCATCTCAATCTGATTACTTGCGAGGGCGTATGGGATAAAACGATGCAGAGCTACTCCAATCGCCTTGTTGTTTTTGCTGATAAGGTTTAAATACCGACCTTTTGGGGAGTGTTTTCCGGGGCTTTCGTTGGTGGTGAATTTTTGATAAAGTAGGCTCGAGTAATGCCTAGGAGACACCCAGTGTCGTAACCGATGCATGAAATTCGGTATTTTGTACCAGCACAACTTTATGGAAGGAGAAGATAAAAAACATAATATTTCTTGGGTGAATAAGGAGTCAATAAGTACTCCTTATTTTCATGTGGGCCGCGCCACTGATCTTTCTTTGGGGGATTATCGTTTGTACCGGTTTCTCGAAATGATTCCTGGCCTTATGGCTTGGGGGACGATTATTACAATAATATTATTGTCTATTTTTGCTCCGACTATTGCCGCAATGTTCATAATTGCTTTTGATGTGTATTGGGTTTTGAAAACAGCACATCTCTCTTATCACCTTCGCCATAATTGGAAGCGTATAAAGCATAATCTAAAAGTAGACTGGTCTTCAATGCTTGAGAATCTTAAGTATGAGCATATCTACCACTTGGTTGTTTTACCGTACTACGACGAAAGCGAACACGTGCTTAATAATACAATCGAAAAACTTGCTGAATCAAAATATGATTTGAAGAAAATAATCGTTGTATTAGGAGCAGAAAAAAGGGCCGGGGAAGATGCAATTCTACGCGGAGAAGCAATACTTTCAAAATATAAAGAAAAGTTTTTTGACGTTCTTTTGACTGTACATAGAGATGGTATTCCCGGAGAGATGGCTGGTAAAGGTTCAAATATTTCTTATATGGCAGAAGAAGCCAGAAAGCTCATTTTGGATGCGAAAAATATTGCATACGAAGATGTTTTAGTTTCTGCTTTTGATAGTGACACGGTAGTTTATCCTGATTATTTTACCTGTCTTACTTGGCACTTTTTAACTTGCGAAAAACCATATCAATCTTCATTTCAGCCAGTACCTTTATATAACAACAATATTTGGGATGCCCCAGCGCCATCACGCGTCGCTGCCATGTCTTCTACTTTCTGGCAGATGATTCAACAAGAAAGACCAGAAAAGCTTGTCACTTTTTCTTCTCACGCTGTTTCTTTTAAAACTCTTTATGAGGTGGGGTATTGGCAGAAGAATATGGTTTCTGAAGATTCAAGAATTTTCTGGAATCTTTTAATGGCACACGATGGAAACTATGAAATAGTTTCAATCGCTTATCCTGTTTCGATGGATGCAAATCTCGACTCAAGTTTATGGCAAACAATGAAGAATGTGTACAAGCAACACAGACGTTGGGCATATGGATCAGAAAATGTTCCTTATATTTTGATGAATTTTTTAAAAAATAAAAGAATTCCATTATTGCAAAAAATAAGAATTTCTTTGGTCCAGCTTGAAGGCTATTGGTCTCTTTCAACAAACCCGCTAATTATATTTTTACTTGGCTGGTTACCAGTTATAATAGGTGGGAGCATCTTTAACCAAACTGTTCTTTCTTATAATCTTCCAATCATGACAAGGAACTTGATGATTATCTCAATGCTTGGTCTTTTTCTTACCGCCGCGATTTCTTATTCTTTTTTGCCACCGCGTCCGTCAAATAGAACATGGCGAGATAATTTTTTTATGATTATTCAATGGGTTTTGGTTCCAGTTACTATCACCATTTTTGGTGCCATACCAGGACTTGATGCTCAGACCAGATTGATGTTTGGTCGTTATATGGGTTTTTGGGTAACACCAAAACACAGAGGAGAAACAACAGTTTTTGCCAAAACGAAAAATATTTAAATATGCCAATAAAACCACTTTCAACTAAGAGCAGAAATAGATTTTTTTATTTGCTGATAGCTGTGTTTTTTATTGCCTCCCCAATTTTGGTTTTATACACATCAGGCTATCGCTTTGGAGAGGGGATTGTTTCTGAAACAGGTGGCGTTTCTGTTTATTTAAGTCCAGCGGGTTCTACTTTATATATAAACAATAGGGCCGGAGATACGCTCGGCTTTTTATCTAGGTCGTTTTTTGTTCAGGATTTAAAAATTGGTAATTATTTTATTGAGGTCAAAAAGGAAGGGTATTATCCTTGGGCAAAAAATATTGTGGTATACCCCAAAATTGTTACTGAGAATTACGCATTTCTTGCTCCAGAAAAATTTATATTGGACGAAGTGTTGCAGTTCGGTAAGCTAAAAGAAGGCACTTCTACGACAACAAAAGAAGTCGTGAGGGTGGCAACAAGTACGGAAGAATATCTAGCCGTTAAAAGTTTATTTGAAAAAAGAAAATTAACTAAAGCAGAAGAAAAAAAAGAGCTTGAAGAGTCTCTCGATATTCATAAAAGATTTGATCTTGATGAAACTGACGACATTTTAATTTCAGGTAAGAGTGCTGTTTATTTAAACAATAATACAATCTCGGCTTTATGGATTGGTAACGTTTTAGATGCCCCATATTTTTTCCGTGTTTCTACTAGTACTGTAGCAACGACAACTGATATTTTTAAAAGTGAGGAAAAAATTTCTAATATTGAATTTTACCCAGACCGAACAGATGTTGTTTTAATAGAGAGGCCATCTGGGATTGTTGCCTTACAGCTTAATATTGGATCAAGGGAAGCAGATTTACGCCCGGTTTTTAAAGAGCGAGATTCAAAAATTCGCGTTGCCTCAAATGGAGCTTATTTTATAAAAGGCGTGGACGGTAGATTTTATCGCCTAGAATTACCATAAAAACTTTGTTTAAGGGCCTCATTTGGCTATAATCAGAGGACTATGTTGTCTCCGGAAAAAAGTGGCCACATTCATCCAATAACGCTAGCTGTTATGCGTATTTCGGACATTTTTTCGAGGATGGGCTTCGATACTGTTGATGGGCCAGAGCTTGAAGATGAATGGCATAATTTTGATGCTTTAAATATCCCCGGAGATCATCCTGCTAGGGATATGCAGGACACTTTTTGGATTAAAGATAAAAGGGGTGTAAATAAGTATGGCGAAGATGTTGGCTATGTTTTGCGTACCCACACAAGTAATATGCAGATTCGCGCGATGGAGAAACATGTCGCAGAAGGTCGCGAGTTTCCATTGGCTATCGGGTGTCCAGGAAAAGTATTTCGCAACGAGGCGACAGACGCGACTCACGAGGCTCAGTTTTTTCAAATAGAAGGATTTTATGTTGGCAAAGACACATCGCTTTCAATGATGGTGGGGGTTATGCAAAAACTTTTCTCAGATTTTTTTGAGACAGATATCGTAATTAGATTACGCTCGTCGTACTTTCCGTTTGTTGAGCCCGGTAACGAATTTGATATGCAATGTTTTAAGTGTAAGGGGGGCGGATGCAATATTTGCAAGCAAACAGGGTGGATAGAAATAGGTGGAGCAGGAATGGTACATCCACGAGTACTTGAAGCGGGTGGAATTAATCCGAGGGAATATCGTGGTTTTGCTTTCGGTTGTGGTATCGACCGTATGGTAATGCTCAAATATGGCATTGATGATGTGAGACTTTTATACAATGGCGATCTTCGGGTAGTGAATCAATTTTAGATATGAAATTCTCTAAACAATGGCTACAAGATTATATTATTGAAACTCTTCCAAGTGATGTTGTTATTGCTGATACTTTAAACAAAAAGTCGTTTGAAGTAGAGGAGGTAATTTCTTTGCCGAACGATACAGTTTACGATATTAAAATTCTTCCAAACCGTGCGCACGACGCATTAGGGCATCGTGGTTTGGCACGCGAAATCTGTGCGGACTTGAGCCTCACTTTTAAAGAAGACGAGCGTGTTCAAAAAGACAATAATTTTTTGGGCGATTCAGTAGTTGCTCCCATTGTCGCAATTGGTGATGCAAAGTTTTGTACACGATTTATGAGTATGCGTATTGACGGTGTGTTTGTTGGCGACAGCCCAGAATGGCTAAAATCGCGTCTTGAGGCGATTGGACAGCGAAGTATCAACAACATAGTTGATGCCACTAATTACGTGCAATTTGCGCTTAATAAGCCGATGCATGCGTATGACACACGAAGTATTAAGGGTGCGCTCTGTACTCGTTTTGCTAAGAACGGGGAGGTGTTTACTACGCTTGATGAAAAGACCTTGAACCTCGATGGAGAGACTCTTGTAATTGCTGATGACGAAAAAGTACTCGGCCTTGCTGGCATAAAAGGCGGTAAGTATAGCGGTATAAGCAAAGACACGACTAGTGTTGTTCTTGAGAGTGCCAACTTTAATCCAAGTTTAATTCGCCAAACAGCACAAAAATATGACCTTCGAACTGATGCATCTAAGCGCTTTGAAAACGGTATTGCGAACTCACTTGTGGAAGAAGGTCTTTATATGACAGCGAATTTAATTAAAGAAATTTGTGGTGAAGTAATGGCAAGCGAAGTCGTTGATGTATATCCACGCAAAGATACAGAATATTATGTCGGAATTTCGCTTCCGGAACTCAACCTGATTTTAGGAACTACATATACTGATAGTGATATAGAAAGTACATTGAAGCGTCTTTCTTTTTCTTTTGAAAAAATAATTCCACAGGACTACATAACAGGAACATATAAAGCTGTTGTCGGGGTGCCATACAAAAATCCTTCAATTATGCGCGAAGACGCACCTTCTGCTTTTAACTGCTCTTCCTTGATTAGTTATTTATACAAAGGTATTTGGATGCCAAGTATTTCTGTCGATAAATACGTTTTTTCAAAAAAAGTAACTTTAGAAGAGTTAAGGTTCGGAGATTTAGTGTTTGCTAATTCAGGCGAGGGAAAAATTTATTTTGAATCAGTGGATTTCTTGAAAGGGGAGAAAGTTCCTAGCGGAGTTGATCATGTTGGTATGTATCTTGGAGACGGGAAGATTGTTCACTCTACAAGAGTACATGGAAAAGTTATAATAGAAACAATCGAAGAATTTTCGACAACAAGAAAAATAGTTGGATACGGAAGGGTGGTAGACGACTTAAGCGAAGAACGATATGTGATAAATGTTCCTTCTGAACGTTTAGATATCCGTATTAAAGAAGACGTGGCCGAAGAAATAGGGCGTATTTTGGGTTATGACAAACTTGTGCCAAGCCTACCAAAGCTTTCTCATACCGGAGCAATTCATAAGCGTATGTATTATGAGAACAAAATTCGCGAAATACTACTTGCTCGCGAGTTTTCTGAGGTAATGACTTACACTTTTGGCAATAAAGGTGAGGTCGCAATCGTAAAAGGGCTTGCCGATGATAAAGAAAAACTACGTTCAAATATTGCTTCGGGGATTGAAGAATCTCTTAAATTAAACATTCACAATGCTCCTCTTCTTGGGCAAAAAGTAATTAAGATTTTTGAATTTGGCAATGTGTTTACAAAGAACACAGAGGTTAGGAAATTATCTTTTGCAATTGATGATGGAATAAAGAAGAGTAGTTTTGTTGGTGAGGCAAAAAGTATTATCGCAGAAATAGAAGAATCCCTCGGAGTTAGTATCGTCGATAATTTCATAGTTAACGAAAAGCCATGCATTGTTGAGCTAGACTTTGATGCGTTTATTGCAAAATTATCTGAACCAACAAGCGATAATGTTCCAACAAAGATTTCTTTGCCGGCGGTAAATTATAAAAATGTTTCCCCTTATCCGTTCGCGCTTCGTGATATTGCTGTGTTTGTGGGGGGCGGAGTAAGCGAAGAGGAAGTTCTAGGGGTTATTAAAAAAGAGGCAGGGGAATTGCTTGTGCGAATAGATTTGTTTGATAGATTTGAAAAAAATGGAAAGATTTCATATGCATTTCATCTCGTCTTTCTTTCCGAAGAAAAAACATTAAGTGATGTAGAGCTTGATGAAATTATGAATCGAGTGACAAGGGTGCTAAACAGTAAAGATAACTGGACGGTGCGTTAATAAAAATAATATTCTAATGAAATTAAACGTTCCATATTACTCACAATTTCTGGATGTAAACAACGATCCTTATTGGATGCCACGGGCTTGTGGAATGGTGTGTTTGAAAATGGTTCTTGATTATCACCTTTCTTCGAAGGTTGATAGTAAAAAAACTCCACCACTTTTAGAGATGTGTGAAAGGGGAAAGAAAGATGGTGGGTATGGACCATCTGGCTGGTTCCATGATTACTTTGTGAAGACCGCCAAGGAATATGGTTTAAATTCTGAAAGGGGGGAGAAGATAGGAGAAATTTTGGGATTACAAAAAATACACGATGAACTCAAAGATGGGCGACCCGTGATTGTTTCTGTTTCGAAATATACGCTTGGTCAGACAAAGTTCCACATGGTTGTCCTAACTGGCTACGAAGAAAATGATGGAATTGAGTTTCCAGAGAGGAAAGGACAACTTACGGGGTTTTACTTTAATGAGCCTGAATCTTTATCAAAAGAGCAAGGTAAAGACCTGTTTGTTGATATCAAATCCTTTAAGCATGATTGGCGCAGAATGGCTATATTTTTCAAGCCATAATTCACTATATTTTCTCGTAAAAAAGCTTTCGTTTTGGGTCGTTTTCTGCTATACTTTCTCTAACAAAGCGAAGGCGCTTTTTTGATTTAACCCTTAAAATATGGCTGAAAAGAAAGGAAACGGACATCACTACGACGCTCAAGATATTACAGTCTTAGAGGGGCTCGAACCGGTACGAAAGCGCCCTGGAATGTATATCGGTACGACCGGTATTGATGGACTACATCATCTAATTTGGGAAATTTTTGATAACTCACGCGACGAAGCGATGGGTGGTTTTGCCGATCATATTGAAATTGTTTTACTCCCTGGTAACCGTATCCGCGTGGCAGATAACGGTCGCGGTATTCCAGTCGAGATTCACAAGAAAACAAAAGTATCTGCGCTCGAGACTGTTATGACCACACTTCACGCTGGGGGTAAGTTTGGTGGTGAAGGATACAAAGTTTCTGGAGGTTTGCACGGTGTTGGGGCCTCAGTTGTAAACGCCCTTTCTCTTTATGCAAAAGTTGAAGTGCATCGTGATGGAGCAAAACATTTTCAGGAATACAAACAAGGTGTTAAAAAGGCTGCAGTTAAAAAATTTGGTACATCAAAACTAAACGGAACCATCGTTACATTTGAACCTGATCAAGAAATTTTTAAAGAAATAAAATTTGAATGGAACACGGTTGTTAATCACATGCGCGGTCAGGCCTACTTAGTGAAGGGTCTTCGCATCGGTGTTATTGATGCTCGCATGTATGAAGGGAAAATTGATGACAGCAATGTGTTTTATTTTTCTGAACTTGGTCTTGAGGTGCCATCAATGAGTTTCTACTTTGAGGGAGGACTGCTCTCTTTGGTCAAATTTCATAACCAGACACAAAAGCCGATACATAAGAATATTTTTTATGTTGAGAAAGAGGCAGACGGAGTACAAGTTGAGGTGGCGCTTCAGTATGTTGATGACATAACTCCAAAAATAATTCCATACGCAAACAATACTTACAACGTAGAGGGTGGAACTCACGTCACTGGTTTTAAGACCGCTCTTACTCGCGTATTAAACACATACGGACGAAAAAACAACATAATCAAAGAGAAAGAAGAAAATCTCACTGGTGAAGATGTTTTGGAAGGAATAACCGCTGTTATCTCTGTTAAGTTGCGTGAAATTCAGTTTGAAGGGCAAACAAAGGGTAAATTGGGTAGCGTGGAGGCGCAAGGTGCGGTGGCTTCTGTTTTTGGCGAGGCATTCAACTATTTTCTAGAGGAGAATCCTGATGACGCTCGCGATATTTTGAATAAAGTTTTGCTCGCTCTTAAAGCTCGTAAGGCTGCAAAAGCCGCAAAGGACAGCGTGCTTCGTAAGGGTGCTCTTGAGGGAATGACTTTACCTGGTAAGCTCGCTGATTGTCAGACCAGAAATGCTGAGGAGGCAGAAATATTTATCGTTGAGGGAGACTCGGCGGGTGGTTCTTCGAAACAGGGCCGTGACCGTCGCACGCAAGCAATTTTGCCACTTAAAGGAAAGATTTTGAACGTAGAGCGTTCTCGTATAGACAAAATGCTCACTTCAAATGAAATCAGGGCGCTTGTTATAGCAATGGGTACAGCGATTGGTGATACTTTTGATTTATCAAAACTTCGCTATCACAAAATAATAATCGCAACAGATGCCGACGTTGACGGTGCCCATATCCGTACACTTTTGCTAACTCTTTTCTTTAGATACTTTAAGCCAGTTATTGATGGTGGATTTTTGTATATTGCTCAGCCACCTCTTTATAAAATTAAGAAAGGGAAAGATATAAAATACGCATACTCTGATGCTGAGAAAATAAAGATAGTTGGTAAAGATGTTTCCCTAGAGGAGATTGAAGAAATTACAGAAGAAGGTGACGTAGAAACCGAAGAAGAAGTTGAAGAAAAAACAAAGAAGCGCGAAGCGAAGGTTTCCATTCAAAGATATAAAGGTCTTGGAGAAATGAACCCAGAGGAGTTGTGGGAGACAACAATGGATCCAGAAAAACGTGTCTTAAAGCAAGTTACCGTTGATGATGCTGAGGATGCAGAGAAGGTGTTCGTGACTCTCATGGGTTCTGATGTGCCGTCACGAAAATCATTCATTCAGTCGAACGCTAAGATGGCCAATTTGGACGTGTAGCTTCTTTTTCTTTTTATTTTTAAAAACGCGAATATCCGCCTGCTGGCGGATTTCTATACTCACGCCGTCGCGCTCCGTAATATTTTAAAAAATAAAATGGGGTTAGTTTAAGAAAAAATAAAACCCAATTTAAAATATTTTAACTCTTATCCTTTATTTGGGCTTGTAGTTTTTGAATTATTTCTTCAACTGAAAATGCACCTATCTGACCAGCATCACGGCTCTCAAGTGTTGCAGTGTTGTTTGCCACCTCTTTGTCGCCAATCACTAAGAAATAAGGGGTTTTGCTTGTTTTGGCATTACGTATCTTCTTTCCGAGTGTTTCGTTGCTTAAATCAATTTCGATTCTAATACCGGATTCTCTCATTAAACTCGCAATATTTTTGGCGTAGTCAATTTGATTTTCTCCAATTGGGACAATTATTGCTTGGACAGGGGAGAGCCACGTTGGAAATGCACCGCCGTAGTGTTCGATTAAAATTCCCATAAAACGCTCGGTTGAACCCAAAATTGCGCGGTGGATAACGACTGGTTGGGATTTCTTACCTTCCTTGTCCGTGTATTCAAGTTCAAATTTTTTAGGAAGATTAAAATCAAGTTGTATTGTTGATAGTTGCCATTCACGTCCTAGAACATCCTTAAACATAAAATCAAGTTTAGGCCCATAAAAGGCGGCTTCGTTTTCTGCTTCTTTGTATTTCCATCCTGTTTTAGAAATGACAGAACGTAGTGCGTTCTCTGCTTCTTCCCAAACAGAATCGTCCCCAAGATATTTTCCTTTATTTTTAGAATCACGAAGTGAAATGCGAACCCAAAAATCATTAAAACCAAAAGCCTTATATGTTTCGCCAATCATTTCAACCATTGTCCTTATTTCGTCTTGTATCTGGGTGCTTTCGCAGAAGACATGGCAATCGTCTTGAGTGAGGGAGCGCACTCTTGTGAGGCCGGAGAGTTCACCGGATTTTTCGTAGCGGTAGTTTGTAGTTGTTGATGTGTAGCGTAAAGGTAAGTCGCGGTATGAATGAGGAAGCGACTTGTAGAGCATCATGAAGTGTGGGCAATTCATCGGCTTTAGATAGTAGTCAACATCATCAACTTTCATTGGATTGTACATTGCGTCGTATTTGTCCAAGTGCCCTGATATTTCGTACAGCTTTCCTTTTGTGATGTGAGGAATCCAGATTGGCAAATACCCACGTTTTTCTTGTTCCTCGGTTATGTAGTTTTCAATTAACCGACGTAGGATTGCTCCTTTTGGGTAAAACAAAGGAAGGCCCTGACCAACTTCTTCAATCAAGGTGAAGAGCTCAAGTTCTTTACCGAGTTTACGGTGATCGCGTTTTTTGGCCTCCTCTTGCATTACAAGATATGAATCAAGTGCGTCTTTTTTTGCAAAGGCGAGACCATAGATACGAGTCAGCATTTTATTTTTTTCATTTCCACGCCAATAGGCACCAGCTGTATGGGTGAGAGCAAATGCGTCAGCGTGTATTTTTTTTGCATCATCAACGTGTCCACCACGACAAAGGTCGGTGAAATTACCTGATGCGTAAAGGGTTAGTTTTTCACCACGCTCTACGATCTCATTGATCAACTCAAGTTTATATGGGTTTCCCGAAAAAGCCTCACGTGCTTCGTCTTTACTAACTTCGTGTGGAGAAAACTCGCTCCAGTCTTTTAAAATCTTGCGCATCTCATTTTCTATATTTGGAAGATCCGCGTCGCTTATCGGAGTTTTGAACTCAAAGTCATAATAGAAGCCATTTTCAATGGCAGGTCCGATTGCTGGTAATGCGTCAGGATAAAGCTCTTTAATTGCTGCTGCCAAAAGGTGGGCGAGCGAATGTCTTAGGCTTTGTAATTGTTCTTCTGTCATAAGGGCAATAATAGCAATTTTATTGATTTTACCAAACAGGGGCTTCTACTTGAGCTCTTTTAGCTCTTCTATGATTAAGCTCGTTTCGTCGTTTCTTTTTGATATACGCCCGCGAGCAATTACGCATTTATCTGAGACACAAAAATCTTTTACATCTTTGTATAGTTTTGGGAACACAACCGCTTCCATTGTTCCAGTAAAATCTGATATTTTTAGGAATGCCATTCGGTCGTTTGTTTTTGTTATCACTTCTTTTGATTCCTCAATGATTCCAGCAACAACGGCGAGCATTCCTTCTTTGTATGTGGCTTTTAATTTCTCTACTGTCATTTCACGCCCATTTAATTTTTCTTTCCATGGATCAAGTGGATGTCCGGAAACATAAAGTCCAAGCAGTTCTTTTTCCCACGCCAACATGTCGCTTTTCTTTGCTGGCTCAGATGGCTTCAGATTGATTGTTGCAAGCGGGGCTTCTGCCATTCCTCCAAAAAGTGAATCTTGCGCGGTGTCTATGTGGCTTGCCGCGTGAGCAAACTCTAACGCTTCTTCCGTGTTTGCTAGCAATTGACCACGTTCTCCGAGCTTATCCATACTTCCAGATTTAACTAGAGCTTCAAGAGATTTTTTGTTTAAGTTTTTGTGTTTAACTCGCATTAGAAAATCTGCAAATGATGTGTATTTTCCGTTTTGCTTACGTTCAGTAATGATTGCCTCTGCGATATCAACACCAAGATTTTTTGTTGAAATCAAACCAAAGCGAATTTCTTCTTTTCCTTCTTCGTTTTTTACAACAGTGAAATCGCCAAAACTTTCATTTACATCTGGAGGTAAGACGTTTATGTTCATGTGCTTACATTCAGTAATTATTTCAGCAACCTTATCAACGTCTCCAGATTCGGCGGATAAAATAGCGGCCATATAAGGAGCAGGGTAATGAGCCTTCATGTATGCGGTTTGATAGGAAACACGACCATAGCTTGCTGCATGGGCTTTGTTGAACCCATACGCTGCGAACGGCTCAATAAGCTTCCAAATTTCAAGAGCTTTCTCTGGCTTCAGTCCTTTGTCGACACAACCAGAAATAAACTTTTCTTCTTGTGCAGCCATTTCTTTTGGAATTTTTTTACCCATGGCCTTGCGGAGCTTGTCGGCTTCAAGCCAAGAATACCCAGCAAGTGTAATTGCGGTTAGAAGAACATCGTCTTGATAGGCTATAACACCATAGGATTCCTTCAATATCTCTTTTAGTCGTGGGTCTGGGTATTTGATTAAAGATGGGTTACGTTTGCGGGCAATGTAGTCGGGGATAGAAATCATCGGCCCTGGGCGATAAAGTGCGACCATAGCATTAATGTCGTGAATTGTTGTTGGCTTAAGTTCCTTCAAATAGCGGGTCATTCCGTCGCCGTTTAATTGAAACAAGCCTTCGGTCTCGCCTCGTGCCAAAAGTTCAAATGTCAATTTGTCATCTAAGGGAATGCGTTCAATATCGACGTCTTCGTCGTAGAGTTTTTTTACCAAGTCGACAGCTCTTCCTAGAATTGAAAGGTTTCTAATTCCAAGAAAGTCGAACTTTAGAAGACCAACATCCTCAACGACATACATATCGTACTGGGTGATAATTTTTCCACCCTTAGGGTCAAACTGTAGTGGAGTAAAATCGGTGAGTGGGGTAGGGGAAATAACAACACCAGCGGCATGCACAGAGACGTGTCTCACGCACCCTTCAAGTTTTTTTGCCAAGTCTATAATTTCCTTTGAATCTTTTTCGTTTTTATAAATAGTCTTAAGTTCTGGGGTCATCTTGAGAGCATTTTCAATTGTCATTGGGAAACCCTGTGAACCCATCGGGATTAGTTTTGATAGACGGTCTCCCGTTGCGTAAGGATGCCCAAGCGCTCTTGCCACATCACGCACAGCGCCACGAGCCATCATTGTTCCGAATGTTCCAATTTGAGCAACTTTATCAGCTCCATATTTTTGTTTTACATACTCAATCATCTCGTCGCGACGATTGTCGGCGAAGTCCATATCGATATCGGGAGCAGAAGGACGTTCTGGGTTTAAGAATCGTTCAAAGGGGAGTTTGTATTCAAGTGGATTAACCTTGGTAATACCAGTCAGGTACGTAACAATGGAACCTGCAACAGACCCTCTGATGTTTGTGAAGATTTTGTTCTCCGCCGCAAAGCGCAGAAGATCTGCAACAACCAAGAAATAAGGAGCATAGCCTTTGTCCTTAATAATTTTTAGTTCGTACTCAATACGTTCAACAACTTCCGTAGTTTTTTCAAGTTCACGCCTAACTATTCCTTCGTAAGTTAAACTTTTTAATTCTTCGTCGTAGTCAGCACTTCTTTCGGGGAGTTTAATGTCAGGGAAAACCCACTTACCAAGTTCAATTTCAATGTCGCACATATCGGCTATTTTGAGGGTGTTTTCTACAGCATCGGGAATATCTTTAAAAAGTTCATATGCTTTTTTTGCGTCTATTAAAGAGAAGTTGTCGTTGCCGAACGTGAGGCGATTGGCGTCGGTGGTATCTGAGCCGGTTTGTACTGCAAGAAGTGTGTCGTGGGCTTTGTGGTCGTCTTCGTCTAAATAGTGCGAATCGTGAGTAGCAACAAGAGGAATATTTAGTTCACGACCAAGCGCAACAATTTTATCGCGGACTTCTTTCGCCCCATCCATTTTTACGTGAGCCATTATTTCAAGGAAATAATTTTCTTTACCAAAAATATCTTGATACTCGGCGATTATTGCACGTGCTTTTTCGTCATTGTGTGCAGAGAGGGCACGAGAAAGCTCACCACCAAAACAACCAGAAAGACAAATGATTCCCTCGCTGTGTTCTCGTAGCAAATCCTTGTCCATTCTCGGTTTGTAGTAATAACCCTCAAGGTTTGCCTTACTCACAAGTTTCAAAAGATTTTTATAACCAGTTACGTTTTTGGCGAGAAGGGTGAGGTGATAGCGCTTTGAATCAACGTTTGGCTCTTTATCAAAACGTGTTCGCTCGGCGATGTATGCCTCAACGCCAATAATGGGTTTTACTCCGTGTGTTTTGCAGAGTTTATAGAATTCTATTGCTCCATACATATTGCCGTGGTCGGTCAGAGCGAGGGCGGGCATTTTAAGCTCTTGTGCCCGTTTTACCATGGCATCTACTTTGGTGAGCCCGTCTAAGAGAGAGTAGTGGGAATGCGTATGAAGATGAACGAAATTTTTCTCCATGATTTATGTTCCGCCTATTATAGCAGAGGCAAACAGGGACTCTGCTATCATGTGGATATGAAGAAAATCGTGGTTAAAAAGCACAAATGGATTGTCGGCGTTGATGAGGTGGGGCGAGGGCCGTTGGCTGGACCAGTAGCTGTCGGTGCTGTTGCCATTAATTCGGCAATTTATGGTTTAAGACTTAAAAAAGAATTTAAAGGAATTCGCGATTCTAAGAAACTTTCAGAAAAAAAGAGGGAAGAATGGTTTAAGAAAATAAAACTAGCACAAAAGGAAGGCGAGATAAAATTTTCAGTTTCTTTTGTGAGCTCATCAATTATAGATAAAAAAGGAATAGTTTTTTCTATACAAACCGCCTTAAACAAATCTCTTTCAAATCTTAAGGTTAAACCAGAGCAAGCACACATATTTCTTGATGGGGGATTGAAGGCGGGGAAAGAATATAAAAATCAAAAAACCATAATTCACGGTGACGATTTAATACAGATTATTTCAATTGCTTCAGTTGTCGCCAAAGTAACTCGCGATAAGTTGATGGTGCGATACGCTAAAAAATTCCCACGATATGGATTTCAAACACATAAGGGATATGGTACAAAAGCGCACTATTTTGCTATCAAGAAATATGGAACAACCAAAATCCACCGCCAAAGTTTTCTGAAAAGCTAAAGTTTTTCTTCTCTTTAAGTCCAAAGCTTTTGCTGTTAAAAACATTGAGCAGCGCGACGGCGCGAGCATAGCAAAAACTTAGCAAAGTTTTATGCGCGTTTTTAGGGGCAAAAGCAAAAAATATTTTATTTGACGCGGGTATTAAATAGTGGTATAAATTGCGCTAGCGATTATTGATATTTTGTCGTTTCAAGTTTAGGGGATTTTGATGAAAATGGTAACTGATGTGGCAATAGCTGTTGGCGGGATTGGTTCAGTCTTTGTTCCGCCACAGGTGTTTCTGGGAGTTCTTTTGTCGGGGCTGTTCCTTGTCGCAATCGTCATGATGGCGCGCGATGGCACGAGCAATTCATAACACTAAACTAAAGGGTAATATATGAAATTTCGTCTCGCAGTAGCAATTGTGGGCGCCGTTTTCCCTTTTTTTCTTTGGCCGGGAACACTCTTTGGTCTCCTCATCTCAGGGCTGTTCCTTGTCGCAATCGTCATGATGGGGCGCGAATACGTGAACAAGGGCGATTGAGCGTTTTCTGGTATAGGGAAATTGTGAAAAAACAAGGCGGGCTGATTGATTTCAGCCCGCCTTTACTTTTTATGGCATTTTTGTAATACTACGCAAGTTATGGTTGTACGAATGAGACATACGCGGGCACACACCCGCAATCGCCGTTCCCACCACGCTTTAGTGGAGGGTTCTTTATCTAAGTGTGAGAAGTGCTCGGCACCACACCTTACCCATCGGGCATGTCCTAACTGCGGTACTTACCGTGGAAGGCAAGTTCTTGATGTGACTAAGAAGATATTGAAAAAAGAGAAAAAGGCGAAAGCAGCTTCAGCTGCTAAAAAGTAATACGTTTAAAATTAAAAGCTAATCCGCCAAACGGCGAATATAAGCTATAAGTTCTTCAAATGGCTAACCGGCACCTTTCAAGGTCAATAGTTCTCCAAACGCTCTTTGAGTGGGATTTTAATGGTAAGCCAGAAAACACTCTTGAAGATATTTTAAAACGTAATATTGAGGAATTTGCCCCAGGTGCAAGTGATGCAGAGTTTATGCGTACACTTGTGGTGAATGTCGCAGCTCGTACAAAAACTCTCGACGACATTATTGAAAAAGCAGCTCCAGCTTGGCCGATTGACCGCATTGCAGCTGTTGATAGAAATATTTTAAGACTAGGGCTCTTTGAGCTTCTTTTTGCAGATAGACTTGAGGTTCCACCAAAGGTTGCTATCAACGAAGCAATTGAATTAGCAAAATCTTTCGGTGGAGATAATAGTGGCAGGTTTGTGAACGGAGTTTTGGGTGCCGTCTACAAAGAACTTGGTGAGCCCGGCAAAGATGATGTTAGTAAAAGTAAGCATAGTAGGGATCCAGAGGAGATTGAAAAACTTCCTATTGATAAGTTAGTCGGCGCGATTGTATACGGCTGGGGTGGCGGTATTTTACAGCTTGCTTTTGTGCACGACATTTTTGGACATTGGACTTTGGCCAAAGGGCACCTACAAGAAGGCGAGACAGATGAAGAGGCCGTCAATCGAAAAACACAGGAGGAGCTTGGAATTACCGTCACTGTCAAAGAAAAGATTGGTGACAATGAGTACCTTGCAACTGATCCAGAAAAAGGTAGGCTACGTAAGCAGGTTTGCTATTACCTTGTTGAATCGCCTATAGTGACGCTTACAACAGAGAAGACTGGCGGGCTTGATGATTCGCGCTGGTTTCCAGTGACAGAGGTTCCAAGTTTGAACCTATATGATGATATTGTGCCAATCATCACAAAAGCCATTGGAATTCTGTTAAAGAAATAGGTGTGCGGTAGTACGTGGCAAAAAATATTAGAAAATAATTCGAACGTAGTTATGGAATTTTGAACAACATTTTGTTAGTTGTTCCATGGCTTGTGTTCCCAAACACAATGATTGATTTCTCCGAGTTTGAAAAAAAGATGGGGGTTAGTTTTAAAAATAAAAACTTGCTTAAGCAAGCATTTATTCATCGTTCTTATTTAAACGAAAATCCAAAGGTTGGTATTCACCACAACGAGCGTCTTGAGTTCTTGGGTGACGCAGTGCTTGAACTTATTACAACCAATTATCTCTATAAAAATTACCCTGACAAAAACGAAGGGGATCTTACTTCGTATCGCGCAGCCCTTGTGAACGCCGTTACTCTTTCGGAGGTTGCGCAGAATATTGGGATGAATGACTTCCTCTTGCTTTCAAAAGGAGAAGCAAAAGATACAGGTAAGGCGCGACAAGATATTTTGGCCAACACCTTCGAATCATTTTTAGGTGCACTGTATCTTGATCAGGGATACGAAAAATCAGAAAAGTTTGTTGAAAAAGTCTTGTTCCCGCTGATGAAAGATATCTTAAAGAAAGGTTCGTGGCGTGACTCCAAGAGTGTTTTTCAAGAAAAGGCACAAGAGATTTTTGGAGTTACTCCGGTTTATAAAGTGACAGCCGAGTCAGGTCCAGATCACGATAAAAGATTTACCGTTGGAGTTTTCCTTTCAAAAGATTTGATTGTTGAGGGTGCTGGAAAATCAAAACAAGAAGCAGAACAAAAAGCAGCGACAGCCGCTTTGAAGAAGAAGGGGTGGGATGCGAAATAGTTTTTAGCCCAGAACTCTTTGTTTGACAAAACAAAATAAAAATGCTTTAATACAAGGAGCATTATTGATCATTGTTATCAATTTTTCGAAGGAGGATTACCGTGAGTGAACATATGGGCATAGCCGAGCAACTCGGGGTGTTTTTCCCAAAGGTCGCTTCGGCGGCAAGGGCTAAAAAGACCAACGACGTAAAGGCGAGGAAAGAAAAAGAGGCGGAGGCGAAAAAAGCCAGCCAGGCCAAATTGGCTACGGAAGAGGCGGCTATCATCAAGAAGGAAGCTCTTTCCTCCGACGGTGTTACTCGCCGTGAAATGTTGTGGGCCGGTGGTGGAAACGCACTGTTTTCGGTGAAGATTCCGGAAACTGCGGAATACAAGGTCGGTGTAAATGGAGGAAATGATTACCTTCACTTTTTCCGGCCGGTGAAGGGCGGAGTGGTCAATATCCATGTTTACCACCCCAATAACCCCCGCCAATTCCTGGGGGAAAAAGTAATTTGCACTATGCGGATCTGGATAAAGCACTACGAAGACGGCAGGGAATACATTTACCTTGACCTATTCATCCTCCCGCGCGAGACCGAGGCCGGAAGTTTCCCGTCGCATGAATGGCGTGTCGTTCAAGGGCGTGATCCAATCGCGCCGAAGGGGATGATGAACGTTTACCATTTTCCGACACCGGAACCACTCGATGGCGCAATCGTCGTCGGGGAAATACCGCCGAAGTTCAAATAGTCGAGCACCAAACTGAAAGAGCCCCGCATAATGCGGGGCTCATTTTTTTTAAGTTTAAATTAAGTTATAATCTTTATTAAATATAATGTTAAAAAGCCTTGAACTCTCCGGTTTTAAGTCGTTCGCTAAAAAAAGCGAGCTTGAATTTTCTGCCCCAATTACCTCGATTGTTGGGCCTAATGGTTCTGGTAAATCAAACGTGGCGGAATCAATCCGCTTTGTTTTGGGTGAGCAGTCACTGAAATCGCTTCGTGGAAAGAAAGGCGAGGACATGATTTTTAATGGCTCTAAGGCGATTCCCGCAATGAACCGCGCCCACGTTTCTATTACTTTCGACAATACAAAAAGAGTTTTTTCTCTTGAAGGAGAGTTGTCCGGTGACATAAATTTAAATTTTGATGAGATTACAATCACCAGAGAAGTGTATCGCGATGGAACGAATAAATATTTGATAAACGGTTCACAAGTTCGCTTGCGCGATATCGTTGAGCTTTTGGCGTCGGTTAATATTGGAGCATCGGGACATCACATTATTTCTCAGGGCGAGGCGGATAGGATTCTAAATGCCAATATTATTGAAAGGCGAACAATGATTGAAGAATCTCTTGGATTAAAAATATATCAGTGGAAAATAAGTGACGGGGAGAAAAAATTAGAGCGTACCCGCGAAAACACAGAAAAGGCAGAATCACTTCGTCGGGAAATTGCTCCGCATATAAAATTTCTAAAAAAGCAGGTTGAGAAGGTTGAGAAAGCTGAACAGTTGCGAGTTGAGCTTTCAGATCTCTACGCTGAATATTTAAAGCGTGAAGAGTTTTACATAGTACGAGAAAAAGAGAAAATTGGAAGAGAGAAGGGGATTTTGGTTAATACGCTTCGAGATGTTGAAAAGATGATTGGAAGCATTAAAGACTCCCTTGCTTCAAGAGAAAAAAACCTAGACACGCTTTCTGGTTTGCGACGTTTTGAGGAGGGGCTCCGTACTATACGTGCCGATAAAGATGAGCTTTCAAGAAAACTTGGGCGTCTTGAGGGGCGAATAGAAATTGAGCAAGAACGAAAAAAGGAGATGGAGGAGATGTCCAAAGAAGAGGAAGTTGCTCAAATCTCAGCTTCTAAGGCACGCCTTTTTGCGGAAAAAATTAGTGAATTGTCTGCAAAAGGAGAAATAGCGAATGATGTTTTTACACTAAAGCCTATTCTTGCGGCGCTCAAACAACTGGCAAATGAGTTTCTTGAGACACTCCGAGAAAGCACCCCTCAGAGAGTGGTATTTTCTGAAGAAGATTTTGAGAGGCTAAAAGGAGAGTGTGAAGTAATTGAAAGAGATATTGAAAGAAAGGAAGGTGAAGAGAATTCACTCAATCTTGAATATATGAAAGCAAAGGCTGAGCTTGAGAAAGACAAAGATTTGTCACATGATCGCGAGCGCAAACTATATGAACTTTCTGCTCACAGAAGTGAGTGCGTTTCTAAATTGGATATCCTTTCCTCAAAGGAACACTCTGTTTTGCGCGATGAAGAGATGATGAGAACCGAGCAACAAGAAGCACTAGTCTTGATTGGGGCTGATTCTTTGCGCTATAAAGATTTTGAGTTAGACGAAGTATCAGCGGCAACTGAACCTCGTGAAATTCAAGAAGATCGTCGAAAGAAAATGGAGAGAATAAAAATTCGCCTTGAGGATATGGGTGGTGCCGGTGGGGCAGAGCTAATGCGTGAATACCAAGAAGTATCTGAGAGAGACACATTTCTTGAGAGAGAAATTTCTGATTTGAAAAAGAGCGCGGAAGACATCGAGTCTCTTATCTCTAGTCTTCGAGAAAAATTAAATAAGCAGTTTTCCGAGGGTATAGAAAAAATAAATAAACAGTTTGATGAATTCTTTAAATTAATGTTTGATGGGGGAAACGCCTCACTTTTGATTATTGAAGAAAAGAGAAAACCAAAAAGCATCGGGTTTGACCCAGACACAGGAGAAGAACTTTACGAAGAACTTTCTGATGATGAGGAAGTTAAGTACGGTATCGATATCAAAGTAAGCCTTCCTCAAAAGAAAATTCGTGACTTACAGATGCTTTCAGGTGGTGAGCGTGCCCTTACTTCAATCGCTCTTATTTTTGCCGTATCACAGGTTAACCCACCTCCTTTCCTTGTTCTCGATGAGACGGACGCCGCCTTGGATGAAGCTAATTCGCGTAAATATGCTGATATGCTGACGAACCTCGCGAGACACTCACAGCTTGTCGTTATTACTCACAACCGCGAAACAATGTCGCGTGCGGGAGTGCTTTATGGCATTACAACAGCCGGCGACGCAGCTTCCCGTCTTCTTTCTGTTAAGTTTGAAGAAGCTGTAGCGGTGGCTAAATAATTTGTTTATTGACTTGTTGCGAGACATCTATATTCTTGAGATAGTTTTGAATTGAATAACCAGGGAGACGAATCATGGGGAATAATAGAAGGGTTCCTGAGTTGAACGACGAAAACGTAGCCAGGTTTTTCCGATCAATGAACAAGATTCGGGAAGAAGGGACGCCGTCGCCTAACCATAAGTGCAAGGCGGAAGGTTGTGGCGGGGACGTCGCCAAAGAAGTTCTTGGTTGTTCCGGCGGGATGTTCTTGTATCGCACTGCTGTTTGTCGTAAGTGTGGCAGGCAATATCCCTACGCTGGTGAAGGCGTTCCGACCTTCGGGGAAAAAGAATTTGTGGAAATGATGAACACTCCGTTTACTATTTAGTTTCGGAGGAATAGGCCGCGCAATGCGCGGCCATTTTTTTGATGAGATGACAACATAAAACCCGCCGGTTGGCGGGTTTTTATTAGTTGGATTCTGATTATGCGCAAAGAATGAGAACCTCGCTCTTTGACGGCTCTGTGCAGGAAATTATTTCTCTGCCGTCTGTGGTTACTTTTGCTTTGTATCCACAATTACAGTAGTACAGCCGAACAACAATATGGGCGGGTGGAAGCTCGTTGTCCAACTGCCTGAAATAAAGAGATCCTCCCTGGCATGATGGGCAGAACCCATTAATTGGTGGGTTGGGGCCTTTCACTTTCTTTCTCCAAAAAAACGACAGACTTCAATATATCCCTACTTAATGAGTTTAGGCAAGTTCTATTAAAAGACTCTTTCAAAACGCGTATAATTTTCTGTTGAGTCGCGCGTCAACGGACGGTCGCACGATATGATTTCGTCTAAATCATATGCTCGCGTCGTCACGCTGCGCCCGCCTGCGCGTACACGCGGGCAGGCAATGTTTTTCAAGAGTCTTTTGGGTAATTAAAATACGTAATTTAAATACAAAGGGGCGTTTTTATACCAATGCGTAATCTATAGTCTTTCTCCCTAGGTCAGTTTTCATAACCTTAATTTTAACTTTGTCGCCAAGAGAAAATATTTTTTTAGTTTTTTCTCCAACTAAGCGATAGCGTTTTTCCTCGAAGTTATAAAAATCATCATTTAGTGTTCGTAGCGGGACCATTCCTTCACACTTTGTTTCTTTTTCCTCCACATAGAAACCCCACTCCGTAACCCCGGAAATAACACCGTCAAATGTTTGCCCAATACGTTCGGACATATATTCAACTTGTTTGTATTTGATTGAACCACGCTCCGCATCTGATGCCTCCTTCTCCCTTTGTGAAGAAAGAGTAGACATTCGTTCGTAGAACTTCCATTCTTTAGGATCTATTTTTTCGTTATTTAAATAGTGAGCCAAGAGGCGATGCACCATGGTGTCCGGATAACGACGAATAGGGGAAGTGAAGTGTGTATAAAACTCAAACCCGAGACCAAAGTGCCCAATATTTTGGGTCGTGTAAATTGCTTTTGCCATTGAACGGACAACAGCTGTTTGAATCATATCCTTTACACTAGTACCTTCGAGTTTTTCAAGAAGATTATTTATATCTTTTGGTGTTGTTTTCCCGTCATGAAGTTTTAGGTCATACCCCAAGCTTTTGACGAAAATCGCAAGGTTCGCGATTCGGTCTGTGTCTGGCTCGTCGTGAATGCGATAAACAAAAACACCTTCTTCTTTTTCGTGTTTTTTTGCAACGAAAGCTGCGACTTCACGGTTGGCGAGAAGCATGAACTCCTCAACGAGTTTATGAGTATCGCCTCTAACTTTTTTGTAGACGGCGATTGGGCGTCCTGTCTCATCTAATTTAAAGCGAACTTCCTCTTGTTCTAGCGAAATAGCGCCCTCCTCAAAACGTTTCTGCTTTAGTTTTTTTGCAATCTTATTTAAGACGATAAGGTCTTCGAAATGTTCACCGGAGCCACGGTCGATAGTTTCCTGAGCATTTTCGTATGTAAATCTTTTGTTGGAATTGATAACAGTGCGACCAAACCAGTGGTCAGATATTTTGCCGTTCATATCAATTTTAAATACAGCACTGAATGTGAGCTTGTCCTCATTTGGGTTTAAACTGCAGAGTCCGTTGGAGAGTCCTTCTGGGAGCATTGGAATCGTGCGGTCTACTAAATAGATTGAAGTCGTACGTTTCATTGCTTCTTTATCAATCTCAGTTCCTGGGCGGACATAATGAGATACGTCGGCAATGTGTACGCCGATTTCGTAATGTTCTTCGTCTTTTTTCTCAATTGAAATCGCGTCGTCAAAATCTTTTGCATCTTCTGGGTCGATAGTAAATGTCGTAACCTCCCTGAAATCACGACGATCTTTTAAGTCCTCGGGAGTAATTCCTTTTTTTTCAAGATTTTCAGATTCGCGTTCAACGTCTTTTGGAAAACCAATATCAAAACCAGATTCCAAAACGATGGCCACCATTTCTGCATCGTGATCACCTGGTTTTCCTAGAACACGAATAACTTTTCCGATTGGGTTTTTCTTTGGGTCGGTCCATTCTCCCAAAGCAACGAAAACCTTGTCTCCTTCTTTGCCCCCGTTTAAATCGTCCTTCGGAATTATTAGGTCAACATAAACACGCTGGTCTTGGGGGATGAGGTAATAGATGTCATTTGATTTTTCAATAGTTCCTGCAAATCCAGACTTAGCACGAAGAAGAATCTCAATAACTTCTCCTTGTGGTTGTCCGCTACGCCCTTTTCCGTGAACGGCGGCTGTCACCCGGTCACCATGAAGCGCAGTATTAAGCGAGCTTGCATCGATTTCAATAGAGTCTTCTTGTCCCTCTACCCGAACAAACCCAACACCCTTGAAGCTGACAGTAATAGTGCCTTCGACTATATGTTCGCGGTGCTTTTGGTCGTGTTCTCTCGGAGGAGTCTTTTTATGGTCTATTTTGTGGTGTTTATCGGTATGCTTTTTCATGGGTTCAAATAATAACACAAAAGGGGTTTATTCGCAGGGGGATTTTTCTTGTTAAAAATAATAAAAACTTTTCGTTTTAAGAGACTAGCGAGCGTGGCGACGCGAGCTCGAGGAAATTTTCAGCAGAAAATTATCCGTGCTCTTAAGGCGAAAAGTGAAAAAATAAAACTTGACCTATTTGGTCATTTCTATTAGTATTGCCTGCATGTTAAAAATTAGGTTACAGAGAATAGGACGAAAGAACAGCCCACATTTCCGCGTGGTTGTTGTTGATCATAGAGAGGGCCCAAAGACGGGTAACTTTGTTGAGATTATCGGATCCTATGAACCTAAGCTCGGAAACTTTGAAGTTAAGGCAGATCGCGTCAAACATTGGATGTCTCACGGAGCGTTGCCTTCAGACACAATGCACAATTTCCTCGTTGAGAAAAAAGTTATTGAAGGTAAGAAAAGAAATGTCCTTTCAAAGAAAAGCCCAATTAAGAAAGACGAACCTGCAAAGACAGAAGCCCTTGCGTCACCAGCACCAGCTCCAGTAGCAGAAGCTGAAGTAGCGGCAGAGGCTCCAGCTGTTGAGACCCCAGTTGAAGTAGCTGTCGAAGCACCAGCAGAGGTAGTTGCAGAAGCTCCAGCAGAAGAAACGCCAGCTGCATAATTTGATAACTTTTGATTTTTAAGAAAACCGCCGAATCATTTTGATTGGCGGTTTTCTATTCATTGACCACAATCGATTGAAGTTTTACAATTGACGAAGTAGCCCGGTTTGATACCGTGTCTGCTTTTTAAAAATAATCTACCGAAATGAATATGGAGAAAGATAAGGAATTTTTAGAATATGTAGTGAAGGCGTTAGTTGATTTTCCAGATGATGTGAAGATAGGAAGAGTGATTGATCAAATGGGAGTGCTTTTGACTTTGGATTTGAACCCAGCAGATATGGGTAAAATTATCGGACGAAAAGGGAACACTGCGAAAGCAATTAGAACACTTCTTCGTGTTGTTGGTATGAAAAACAATGCGCGTGTTAATTTGAAAATAAATGAACCAGCAGGAGGAATGGTGAAGCCATACGATAGTGGAGTGACATTAAATACAGTTGAGCAGGTGATGGAAGATATCAAAGATTTATAACTAGCTGGTTAGCTTTTAGTTTCATTAGCTTCGTTAGGTGGAAGACAAAAGAAAAGTCCTGTGTATACAGGGCTTTTCTTTTGTCTTTATTTCTATAAGCTATAGCCTAATAACTAAAAGCTGATTATTATGAAATTTCACGTAGTAACACTATTTCCGCCAATGTTCGACTCGTATCTGAAAGAGTCGATTATTGGACGAGCCATAACAGACAAGAAAATTGCGGTCAAATTCTATAATCCTCGTGATTACACAACCAACAAATGGGGGAGAGTTGATGGTCGTCCATATGGCGGAGGTCCAGGGATGGTGATGGAAGCACAGCCTGTTTTGGCGGCGGTCGCCAAAGCTCGGGGTAGGAAAAAAATAAAGACCATTATTTTTTCTCCAGCAGGGAAAAAATTGACCAACGAATACGCGCGAAATCTTTTGAAAAAAAATAAAGAAATAATTTTAATATCAGGAAGATATGAAGGGATTGATGGGCGAGTGAAAAAAATTCTTAAAGCCGAAGAAATTTCAATTGGTGATTATGTGCTCACTGGCGGGGAATTACCATCAATGGTTTTGATTGATACAGTCGCTCGTCAGATTAAAGGAGTGCTCAATACTTTTGATTCAGTTGAAGAGAATCGCATTTCTTCAAGTGAGGTTTATACACGCCCAGAAGTTTTAAAACATAAAGGCAAGAATTATCGCGTGCCAAAAGTGCTCCTTTCTGGACATCAAGCAAAGATTGAGGAGTGGAAGAAAAAAGATTTGCAATAAATTTCTTTTTAATGATTTTGGTTACAGAGGGCCCCGTTAAGCGTTTTTTTAAGATATATATTTTGCGCTTGACACTATTTGTGCTGGGAGTACGCTCAAGATGATAGTTACTTTAAAAGGAGAACACCTTTTTTTATTGTATTTGTGTGTTTTTACTTTGGCTTTATTTTAGCAATTTATTTATTAATTAAATTAGCTAGTGCCAAAGTTGCCACGACTTACTCCTCTCCGGGAAATAATTTCTCGAACCGAAGCATAGCCGAGACAGCTTCGACGGTAGCAAAATTAAAATATATGTTTTCACAAACAATGGTTTACGCCTCATCCATAAGAGACGTCGTATTAAAAGTTTTTGTTTTAGGAGTTATCACCTTGTCGTTTTTTGTTTTTGCCGGAGTGGCAAATGCAGCGACATTAAATGTTGATGCTGTTTGTGTTGATGTAGTGCCAGCAGAAACACCAGATGGTATATGCGACGCACTAGATACATACAAGACTATAGAGGAGGCGCTTATGGCGTCCAATATTGGAGATACTATTTTTCTCAACAACGATGTGACAACCCTTTCTCAGATAAACCCTAAGGAGGGGGTAATAATTGACGGTAACGGAAAGACACTAACGGCGGCTTTTGCGAAGACGACGAACTCAAACAATTCAGCAATCGGAGTCACAAATTCTAATGTGACAGTACAGAATATTGTTATTGATGGGACGGGTGGGGCAAACCTTCATGGTGTAAATGTCTATCAATCAACAGGGGTTACGTTGAACTCGGTCACCATTACTAATTTTAGGTCTGGTGTAGTGGTAAATGGTTCATCTGTAACGGCAACAAACTTGAACACGAGTGGAAACACTTGGAATTCGGTAAACGTCGATCCTGGTTCTGGGGTCACGTTGCCTTCGTCGTTTACACTCAATAGCGGTAATTTGGATGATAATACACAGATTTGGTCCGACGGTGCGAATGTCACGGAAACGGCCAATGTTACCGTTGTAGCAACTGGATATAATATGTACAAAAAGGGTGGTACGCTCGCGGCTTACGTTTGGACGAACAGGGCGTTAACTGGCGTAGCTACAATCGGCACCACTTTCTACACAAGTATTCAAGATGCAGTTACTGCTGCTGTTTCTGGTGACACGATTAATGTTGCGCCTGGAACGTATGCGGTTGGTCAAATTGTTATTGATAAAAATTTGACTATGACAGGAGATGTTTCTAGTAAGCCGGTACTACAACCTTCTGGAAATTTTACCGTAAACAATGCAGGTGGTTCATGGATACTGGTTCAACCTGGAATTTCATTCAATTTGAGTAATGTTGTAATGGACGGAAATACGGCTTTTACAAGATATGCTCTTCGTTCTCATGGAAATACAACTGTTAACAATGTTGATTTCCAGAAGATTTGGGGAAGTACTAATGGTATCGGTAGTCCTTATGCTGGGATCGCTATCTCAAGTTTTGGTGGCGCCATTGCTGGAGCTGGAAGTGCCGGATTCGACACACACGGAGGTCTCGGTGGTTTGGCGAGTACGCTTACAGTGACAAATAGCACATTCGCCAATATCGGGCGCATCGGTGTGCTTGTTAAAGGCACTGGTTCTACGGCAACAATTACGGGTAACACTTATACTGGTAAAGGCGACGGTGATTTCCTAGACTATGCTTTTGAATTTGGTGCTGGGGGGTCCGGTACTGTTAGCGGTAATACTATTAGCGGTAATCGCGGTGTTGCCATCGGTCCCTCAACTTCGGCTGGTATTTTGGTTACTGAGTATTATGGCTCAGGAACGAACGCAACAATTACCGGAAATACATTCTCTAACAATAGTGTGGGATTACATGTTGGTTATCTTGATACCGATGCAAGCGTTGTTACTGCTCATGAAAATAATTTTAGCGGAGAATCTGTTGGAGTGGAATCTGACGCAACTACAGTAACTGTCAACGCAGAGAATAACTGGTGGGGAACCGCGAGCTCTACAGAGATAGCAGTTAAGGCTCCTGGTTTAGTTGATTTTGATCCATGGTACATCAATCCTGGCATGACAGTGCTCTCAAGCGCGGTGAGCGAAACTGGCGTGGTAGATGCTTCGACTTTAAGTTTCGATGTAGCCGGTACTAATTCCGGCGATGCTGACTTGCCAGCTGGTGTCACGGATATTACTTTGGGTAATAACACAGTACTCGACCTCTCAAGCGCCACAACCTCAGCTGTTTCAACGGTTGTTGTTGGTGGAAATAGCGTGAACTTAACGCAAGCAGTTACCCTTCAGTCAGGAGTTGAGGGTGAACCAATTGTGTTGACTAACTCAAGTCTCGCCGGTGTCAGTGTGAGTATTCCTGATGGAACGATTATTTCAGGTCCAGTAGAATGGGACGGCACGATAATGCCATCGACAGACGCTCCGAGTGATGGTACTGCACCATCTGGGTTTACAGTCGGAGGTACAGTTATCTCCGTCGGCTCTTCTAATGGAACATTAGTCTTTGATAAGGCGGTAAAAATAGTTTTATCTGGTGTTACAGGAATAGTCGGCTACAAACCAGCACTCTCTACTACTTGGGTAAAAATAACTACTGCATGTACTGGCGCGAATGACCCAAGCAATATTTCTTCTGGCGAGTGTTACTTCACGGATGGAGGGAATACGATTATTTGGACATATCACTTCACGTCATTCGGAGGACTTGATCCAATTCCTCCAACTCCAACCCCAACACCAGCTCCATCAGGTGGTGGCGGGCCAGTCGGTCTTTTCGGAGCGGTAACAAATAATTCAGTCGGAGTGCAAAACGCACAAGTAGTGGTTGCACAAACTCCAGCAGCCACAAACGCAGCGGCTCCAGCAACTCCAACCCCAAGAGGCCAAGTGCTCGGTGTGTCTACATTTAGATTCACAAAAGCAATGTCTGTGGGTTCCCGTGGAGATGAGGTGATTGAACTTCAGAACCGCCTCATTGCAGAAGGTTTGCTTTCAAGTGAAGCGACTGGATACTATGGCTCACTTACATCACAAGCCGTTAAAGCATTCCAGGCAAAGTATGGAATTTCTCAGGCCGGAGTGGTTGGACCTCAGACAAGGGAAAAATTAAATGGAACATCAGCTTCTTCAGCGTCAGAAGGAAGTCAATTTGGTGCAGCTGTTTCTGCTTTTTCTCGAAGCTTGAGTCAAGGCTCAAGAGGGGATGACGTTACAAAACTTCAAGAGCGTTTAACAACAGAAGGAGTTTACTCAGGTCCAATTACTGGGTACTTCGGAGCTCTAACTAGATCAGCAGTTGAGGCATACCAGGAAATGAAAGGACTTGAAAAAGTCGGAGTAGTTGGACCGATGACTCGCGCTGAACTAAATAAGTAAAGCGGATAGCTAACACAAAAACCGCCCTCTTGTTTTTGGGCGGTTTTTGTGTGATAGTATGTAGCACGATATAGCTATGGAAAAACTCAAAAAAACCATACGGACTCTAAAGGATACTTTTATTCCATCAAGGAAAAATGAAGGTCATCCTTATATTTTTAGGCGAGAAACGATTGTTGCCGTCGTAATGGCAATTCTTATTGTTGAAGCTGGATTTCTCGTTCAAGAATTTGTTGTTTTTAGAAAAGACAATTTTCTCGCAGCGGTTCTTCCGGGGTATGTTATGTCACTCACCAATACCGCCCGTAACCAAGATAACTTAAAATCACTTTCAGAAAATACTCTTCTGCGCGAAGCGG